>NZ_RAWR01000003.1:0-108082 GCF_003986945.1 Corallococcus sp. AB018
GGGCTCCACGCCGCTGGCGGATAGAGGGACCCGGGGCGCGTGTCCGGCGCGCGGGGCGCGTTCCACGCGGGACGGGGCTTCGCGGACCTGCGTGCCCGCGTTCTTGGAGGAGCGGGCGTGGTCCTCGGGGGTGGGCGCGGCGGTGGCGGCCTTGCGCGACGCTGGGGCTTCGGGCTCCGCGTCCGGCGGGAGCGATGCTCCGAAGGCCGTGGTCATTTCGCGCGGAGGCGCCGTGGCGGCTCGCGGCTTGCGGTCGGGCGCGGAGGCTGCGGCGTCCGGTGTCGGGCCGGGTTCCTGGGCCGAGCCGCCGCGAGACGGCTTCGCGGCCCGAGACATGCCGCTGGGAGCGGGGGCGGACTCCGCGAGGGAGACAGGGCTCTCCGCTGGCGCCTTCGCGGCGCGACGGGGTGGCTCCGCTTCCGGTGGCGTGCTCGCGACCGAGACGTGACGGCCGGACGGCGCCTTCGGCTGGCGCGTGGCGTCCGCGCTGGATGCCGTTGCGCCTACGGGAGCGTGACGACCGGACGGAGCCTTCGGCTGGCGCGTGGCGTCCGCGCCCGGCGCTGAGCTACCAACCGGCGCGTGGCTGCCGGACTGGACCTTCGACTGGCGTGCGGCTTCCGTAGGGACCGGTGCGGTTCCTACCGGGGCATGACGTCCCGAGGGCGCCTTGGGTTGCCGAGGTGCTTCCGTGGAGGACGATGCGGCGCTCGCTGGAGCGTGACGTCCCGAAGGGGCCTTGGGCGGGAGGTCGACCTCCGCGCCCGGCACTGTATCCGCGAGGGACACAGGGCTTCCCACCGGAGCCTTCCCGGATACGGGGCGGCGCGGCGCTTCCGTTCCCTGGGCGGTGTCGCCTACCGACGCGTGCCGTCCTGAAGGGGCCTTGGCGGCGCTCGCGACCGGAGCATGGCTTCCCGAGGGGGCCTTCCCAGGCTGCGACGCGGATGGAGACGCTCCCGCGCCTCGCTCTGACTCCTTCCGCGACGCGCGCTCGGCCGTGTCACTCCGAGCCCCCACGCGCCCTCGCTTCTTGTTGCCAGGAGCCGCTTCGAGTTCCTCGCCTGCCGTGTTCGTCGAGCCGACTTGCGCTGCCGCGTTGCCGCGTCCCTTGCGCGAAGTCGCGCTGGCACCTGAAGCCCCGGCCGAACGCTTCTCCGATGCGTTGGCGGACGCGGCCTCCTCCGCCTGGAGCAGCGACGGGACATCCGTGTTGGATGTCACCTCGTCGGACAGGTCCTTGCGCTGTTTCGCAGCAGGCACCCGGCCCGTGGCGACCGGCGGAGCGACGAGCACCGACGGCGGCGGCACCCCGCCAGCCTGCGAGGACGCCGGACGCGTGGGCTCCGGCGACGGCGGACGGGCGCGCTGCTCGCGGGACTTGCGCAGACTGTCGGCGCGGCGCGCGTAGAGGCGGGCCTTCTCGGTGTTGTTCAGCACCTCGCGGCAGAAGAGCGCGAGCCGCTCCCACGTGTGCTGTCGCTCCTCGTCCTCCTCCGTCGCGGTGGCCGCGTTCTCCAGCGCCCAGGCGGCTTCGCCAAATTGCTCGCGCTCGGTGCAGCGGTCGGCGAGCAGCAGCCAGGCTTCCTTGTGCCCCGGCTCGAAGCGCACGGCCTGGCGCAGCTCCGCCAGGGCCGCGCCCGCGTCGCCCATCGCCTCCAGTGTGGCGATGCGCTCCAGGTGCGCCTTGCGCGCGGCCGGCCCCCGAGGCTCGCGGGCGAGCTGCGCGTGCAGCAACGCACTCAGCGCGGGCAGGTCTCCCAGGCGGCGCGCGAGCGCCAGCAGGTGCTCCCGGGGTTGCTCATTGTCCGGGCTCTCCGCGAGCACTTCCGCCCAGGCCCACTGCGCGATGCGCAGGTCTCCCAGGGACTCCTCCGCGGTCTTCGCGAGCACCCGCAGCGCCTCCAGGCGATCCGGCGCGCGGCGCGGCGCGGCGGCACAGGCGGCGCGCAGCCGCTCGACCTGGGCGAAGCGCTCGTCGTCGGAGACGCTGCGCACCAGCCCCGCGAGCACGGGCAGCATTCCGGCCACGAGCGCATCCGCCGCCTCGAAGTCCTCGCGCGCCTTCGCGGGGTTGCCCATGTTCAGCTGCCGCTCGCCTCGAGTCAGCAGGGCCACGGCGCGGGCCCGCGAGGTCCTCGCCCGGGAGATCGCGTCATCGAGCGCACGGCGCACGAGCGAGGCGTCCTCCCGCTGCGACAACAGCCGGACCTGTTCACGCAACGCGGTGCGCTCACCGGTCAGCTCGACGATCTCCCGGTACATGCGCGCGGCGCCCGCGGAGTCCTGGAGCTCGTTCTCCATCACCTCCGCGAGCCGCGTCAGGGCTTCGGCGCGCTCGGGTGCGTCCTTCGCGCGGTCCGCGCGCTTGAGGTACAGCTGGGCCAGCTCGCGCCAGGCACTGCGCGCGATGAGCTGGGCCTCCTGACGCTGGGACTGGGCCCGCTCCGAGCCCTCGTCCGCGGTGCGTGCCGAAGCAGGTGCATCCGAAGCCGGGGACTCGGAGGGCTTCACCGAGGGGACGCGCGTGGAGTCGCGCCGGGGCGCCGCGGGGGCGGCCTGCGCGGTGGAATCCGCCTGCGGGAAGACGACTTCCGAAGTCGATTCCTCCTCGTCGAACGCGGGCTTCGAAGTGGCGGGGACCAGCACGGAAGCCCGTCGCGGAGCGGATGGCTTCCCATCACGGGACTGCGTTGACGCGGAAGCGCCCTTCTCCGCTTCGGCACGCTCGGGCGGGATGATCTCCGAGGTCGCCTCGTCGTCGTCGAACGCCATCGCTGGCGCACCCGGCACCAGCACCGCGCTGGACGGGCGCGGAGGGTTCACTTCCGACGTCGCTTCGTCCGCATCCGGCTGGCGTGGGGGCGGATTCTTCGAGGCCGATGCGTTCTCGCTGGATGCCTTGGCTTGCGCTTCAGCGGCCGGTTCGGAAGGACGTGGCGGGACGATCTCCGACGTCGATTCGTCTTCGTCGAAAGCCTTGGAAGGTGCACCCGGCACCAGCACCGCGACAGGCGAACGCGACTCCATCCGCTCCGATGCCGACGCGTCAGGAGCGGAGGTCTTCGAGGGTGCCGCCGTTATCGCGGCCGGGGTCTCCTCGGATGGATTCCGTGGCGCGGGCTTTTCGTCGAGTGCGGCATCGGCAGGCGGCGCGTCCTCGAGCTTCTTGCCGAAGACCTGCGTCGACTCGAATACCGGCGAGGCGGGTGGCGCGGCAGCAGGCGTCGACACCTCAACCTTCTCATCGGGTGTCCGCACCGCATCCGACGACGACGCTTCGGTCGTCGACGCAACGGCCTTCACTTCGGACGCTGCCGCCGTGTCCGGGAGCAGTGGCGTCTGCGTCTCACTCGAGGATGCTGCTCCACCGACGTGCTCGGCAGCCTCCGCTGACGACGGTGCCGTTTCGATGCGCTCAGGCGCCTTTGCCGAGCCCGACAACATCAATGCGCTCAACGCCGCGATGACGTGATCAGGCACGGTCGCGGAGGGCGGTGCACTTGACGGTGCGACGACGGACGCGGACGAATCCGAGGCGTTCCCTGACGACGAAGCGTTCGATTCGCCAGCAGCGCTCTCCACCCGTGGCGCTTCATCCACGGCCGACGATGCACCCGAGGCCGCAGCGGCTGACGCCGGAATGTCAGACGCCCCCACGACCGCGGCGCCAGGGCGCACCGTGTCCGGTGCCTCCTCGCCAGCCTCCTGCTCGACGACCACCGGCTCCGGAACGGTCCTCGCGCCCCTCGGCGGCGTCACCACCCGGGCCTTGCCCGGCCCGTCGTCATCCCAGGGGAACTCCGGCCCTCGCGACGCCGGCCGTGCCTGTTCCGCCCACTCACCCAGCGGGACCTGCACCGTGGCGGCCCGGGGAGCCCACGCTGGCGCGGCCGGCACCGAAACCACCGGCATCTCCACCACCGTGTTGCCCAGCTCTGGATCCGACAGCGCCAGCGCGGACACCTCCACGGTCTTCGTCCGGGACTCCTCGTCCTCCGCCAGGAGCTGCGGCGACGGCACCGACTTCGCCTTCGCCACCCGCTCGCGCAGCACGTCGAGCACGAAGCGGGCCCTGGCGTCGTCGGGCGCGTCCATCAACAACCCGTTGAGCACCGCCGCGGCGCGCGCTTCCTGTCCCGTGCGCCGCAACACCCGCGACAGCTGACGGCGGACCTCGCGGCGCACCTCGCCCCGCTCCGTCACCATCGCCGCGTCCAGCAGGGTGATGACCGCGCGCTCCGTGCCCGCCTTCAGCGCGCACCGGACCAGCACCGCCGCGAGCCGGGGCGTCATCGGAAGAGAACGGCTGGCGGACACCAGGCCGGAATACGCCCGCGCCGCCTGCCCCTCCTGGAGCAGCCGAGCAGCGTCCCGGCAGATCCGGGCCACCGCGCCTCGCACGTCCTCTCCTCGCGAGCCCAGCTCCGGTCCGCGAAGGGAGGGCTCCGGCGTCCGTGGGCCCTTGCCGTGTCTCCCGCCACCCATGAAGCCCCCAGTCTACACACGATGCGCGCGACGGGGGCATCCTGTCCGCCAGCACAGGGCCCGGGTTTTCCAGGTTCTCAGGACGCGTCCGCGGCCACGATGGGCCCCTCCGGAATGCGCACGCCCGCCGACTCGAAGAACGCCCGCATGTCGTCCGGCACCGGCGCCTCCAACCGCAGCGGCTGGCCCGTGCGCGGATGCCCCAGCTCCAGCGCGTGCGCGTGCAGCAGGCAACGCGGCGCCATCAGGCCCCCCGCGCTCCCCTCGCCGCCATAGCGCGAGTCCCCCAGGATGGGGTGCTCCAGCGCCGTCAGGTGCGCCCGGAGCTGGTGCGTGCGGCCCGTCCGGGGCAGCAGCTCCACCAGGCTGAACGCCTCCCCCGCGAACAGCGTCCGGTAGTCCGTCCACGCGGGCACGCCATTGGCCGCGCGGGTCGCCCGCCAGCGCCCCGGCCTCGACGGGTCCTTCGACAGGGGCAGGTCCACCGTACCGCCCGCCGGAAGTCCCGGACCCGTCGCCGCGAGGTACCGCTTGCGCGCGGTGCCCTCCCGGAACGCCTCGGCCAGCGCGGAGGTGGCGGCGGCCGTCTTGCCGAACACCGTCACCCCGGAGGTCTCCCGGTCCAACCGGTGCACCAACCCCGCCTGCCGACCCAGGTACTCACTCACCAGGTCCACCAGGCTTCCGCCCACGCGGCCTTCCGTGGGCTGCGCGTTCAGGCCCGCGGGCTTGTCCACCGCGATGACGTCCGCGTCCTCGAACAGCACGCGCAGGGGGACCGTGGGCTTCGGGACCTCCAGCGGGCTCTGCCCTGCCTCCTCCAGCACCACCGTCACCACCTGCGCGGCCTGGAGCTTCACGGCCCCGTCCCGCGCGCGCCGCCCCGCCACGTACACGGCGCCCACGTCCACCAGCCGCCGCACGTCCGCCACCGGCAGCGCCAGCTCCGCCGCCACCGCCTCCACCAGGGCCCGCCCCACGTGCGCCCCTTCCGCCCGGAACGTCCGGCGCTTCATCGCGCGCCGCCCCTTTCGAGGAGGGACTCCAGGGGGGCATGCGGCCGGGCAACGAAGGCAGAGGACATGGCGAGACACTCTATGCGCGTGCTCCCTGCCGTGACGCGGGCTTCCTGTTACCTTCCGCGCCGCCATGGACCGCCCCCTGCTCTCCGTCCGGTCGCGGCTGGATGATTTCCTCGCCGAGCTGGCCACCCTCCAGTACCGCTACGGCGCCGGACTCTCCCCGGACCTCCCTGTCGCACGCCTCTACGCATCCTTCCCGGAGCTGTCCTCGCCGGAGACCTTCGCCGCCGCCAACGAGGCGCTCGCCCGTGCGCAAGGCAAGGACGACCCCGTCGCCGTCCGCCGCATCCGGCTGGTGCGCGAGCTCATCGCCACCCAGGTGGAGGAGTCGCTCGCCCTGCCCGCGGCGGACGCCGTCGTCGCGTTGGAGGCCCGCTCCCACATCCCCGCGGACGACACGACGCTGTCCCTCGCCCAGGCCCTGTCCCAGATTCCGCGCGAGTCCAACCGCTCCCGCCGCGCCCTCCTGGAGCGCGGCGCCGGCAACTTCCTCTGGGACCACCGGGGTCCCTATGGAGACCGGCGCGACGCCACCCTCCAGGCCGCGGAGGTGCTGGGCTTCCCCGACTACCCCTCGCTGCGCCAGGACGTCACCGGCATCGACGCGGGCAAGCTGGCCGAGGCCGCAGCGGAGACCCTCAAGCGCACCGAGGACGCCTACCGCGACGTGCTGGCCTACGTGCTGCGCAAGCTGGAGCCCACCCTGCGCCCGCTGCCCGGCGGCGAGGCGCGGCGCCATGACGTGCAGCACGCCCTGCGCGCCCCGTGGATGGACGCGCACTTCCGCCGCGAGGACACCGTCCCCGCCGTGATGCGCTGGCTGTCCGACTGGGGCCTCCACCCCGAGGCCGGCGGCCGCATCCGCCTGGACGACGAGTCCCGCCCCGGCAAGGCGTCACGCCCCTTCGTCGCCGCCGTGCGCGTGCCCGACGAAATCCGGCTGGTCGTCCAGCCCCGCAGCGGCATGGACGCGCTGGGCGACCTGCTCCACGAGCTGGGCCACGCGTGGCACCTGGCCCACGTGGACGCGGACGCCCCCATGGAGCTGCGCCGCCTGGGCGACGCCTCCGTGACGGAAGCGTACGCCGCCACCTTCGAGCGGCTGCTGTTGTCCCCGCCCTGGCTCAAGCGCTACCTGGGCCTGCCGTCCGGCACGACGAAGGACGTCGTGCGCATGGGCGCCTTCCAGGCCCTGGCCGTGCTGCGCCGCCACTGCGCGAAGCTGTCCTACGAGCTGTCGCTCAGCACCAAGGGCGCCTCCGCCGACCGCGCGGACGAGTACGCCGACGGCCAGCGCCGCGCACTCTTCGCGCAGCCGCACCCGGGCTTCTTCCTGCACGACGTGGACTCGCAGCTCTACGTCACCCGCTACCTGCGGGCGTGGGCCCTGGAGACCCGGCTCACCGCGCACCTGCTGGAGCGGTTCAACGAGGACTTCTGGCGCAACCCCTCCGCCTTCACCTGGCTCAAGGGGCTTTTCGCGCGCGGCGGTGCCGCCGACGCGGAGGGACTGGCCACGGAGGTCTCGGGCACGCCGCTGGCGCTGCCCGAGGCGGGAGCGCGCCTCGTGGCCATCCTCAACCAGTAGGGAGTACGGCCCCCTACTTCTTCTTGGCGCGCAGCGCGCGGACGATCTTGTCCTTCGCCGCGTTGGCCGGAGCCTCGCGGGTGGGGACCGCGGCGGGCGCCTTGGTGGCCTTGGCCGCCGTGCGCGCGCGCATCGCCTTCATCAGCTGCATCTCGATGACGAGCAGCTCATCCGCCAGCTCCGCGTTCGCACCCGCGGCGCGGGGCAGCGGCGCGCTCTTGCTGGGAGCGCCCGCGCCATGGCGCATGCGCAGGGCCTTCTCCTCCTCGGCCGTCAGCGTGGTGGACTTCTCCAGCGCCGCCTTGACCTCTTTCGCGGTCAACGTGCTACTTCCGACCTTGCGCTCCATCTCCGCTCCCTTCGTTGTGCACGCCTGAACACCCGAGCATGTCAGATGCGTCTGGGCCGCAACCGACGAGGATTGTAGAGGACGCAAGAGGGCCGTCAAAATTTCTTCCAACAGGCCGCTGCCAGTCTGTAGCGACCCGCCCCACCCGCTACAGCTACAGGTGCATCCCCAGACCCAGGAACGTGGAGCGCAAGCTCTGTCGCTCCCCGGAGAAAGGGGAGCCCCTGGAGGAGAAGTTCTGGTAGCGCGCCTCGGCGGAGAGGAAGAGGTTCTCTCCCAGCTCCACCCCCACGCCGCCGCACAGCTCGAAGCCCAGCTGGAGCACCCGGCTGCCCAGCGCGTCCGGGGCCACCGGCTGGGGGCGTGAGTGGGGCACCAGCATGCTGGCCCCCACTCCCAGGAAGGGCCGCACCCGGGTGTCCCCCAGGGGCACGACGCGCACGGACATGGGCGTCACCTCCGTCAGGTGCCGGCTGGACGCCAGGTGGCCGCCCACCTCCAGCACCGCCCCCGGCTTGCGGTACGCCCAGCCCAGGCCCGCGCTGTAGCCCACCGTGCGCACCTTTTCCGCGTCGCCCTGGAGCACGTAGGCCCCCAGCGGTGCGACGGTGATGCCCAGGTTGCGGACGGGTTCGGCGAGGGCCGGGGTCGCCAGGAGTGCGAGCCCGGCACATGCCAGGGGGAGGGCGGAGCGGAACATGGCCTCCCGTGAGAGCAAGGCCAGGGCCAGGGGGATTCCCCAGCAGCGTCAGGCACTTGCGGGAAGGCCCGGGCGGGGGCGGCGGCCCGTGCAGGACACGGCCGTCACAGCCCCCGAGGGCCGCGCTCCCCTCCCGGGCCGCCAGGCCGGAAACCGTAGGGCTTCCAACGGCCTGGAGGCTCGGATGAGCGCAGCGGGGTTGAGTCAGTTGCCCTCGGCCTCGTCTTCCGGCTCGGGGGCGCCGGCCGCGGCGCCTGGAGTGGCGGGTGAGTCCCCGGCCTTGGTGCGCGGGATGCCGAAGTGGTCCATGGCGTCCGCGATGCCCTGGGGCTTGTCCGCGTCCGGCAGGAAGTCCTGGGGCGGCTGCAGCGCGGGGTCCTTGCCAATCTCCGTCAGGGAGGACTCCAGCGTCATGCGCAGCTCCGCGGCCTCCGGGGTCTTCTCCTGGGGCACGCCGATGCGCCCGTCCAGCCGGGCCTTGAGGACGACGGAGGTCACCGAGTCCACCAGCACCTCGCCCTCCAGCGAGCGCGGCAGCCGGTGCGAGAAGAAGTTGGCGCGGCGCTTCGTCGTCTCGTCCGCGTTCTTGGGCGTGAAGGCGGCGGGCATCTTCTTCGGCGTGCCGCCCTCCAGGGGCGAGCCCAGGGACACGTTGTACTTCCACGCGGTGCGCCCCTCGTGGGTGACGGTGCCCGCGGGGGTGAGCTTGATGCGGCCCTGGAAGAGGCTGTCGAAGTCGCGGATGGCGCCCGTCAGCTCCGTGCGGGTGCGCTCGGCCATGCCTCGGTCGCGCAGGCGCTGGCGGTATGGGCCGTAGCGGTTGCGGGCGAACACCTGCCCCTTCACGCGCATCACCTCCAGGCCCTGGTCCCGGGAGTTCTCCAGGACGCCGTGGAAGTCGCCGTTGACGCCCCCGGGGCCCGCGCGGAAGGAGCGCGTCTCCGTGAGCTTCACGGGGTTGTTCCCGTTGGGGCCGGCCCACTCGTAGCTGAGGGTGGACTGGAAGAAGTGCGGGCCCAGCCGCTCGGTCACCTCCGCGGCGTCCATGCCCAGGATGCGGCGGGAGACCTGGGGGTTGTCCGCGACGTCCTCCGGCGGCAGCTTCTCCTTCGCCGAGGCCACCACCTTCGGAGGGTCCTCCGCCGAGAAGATGCGGGCCTTGGCCGCCTTGTCGACGGGGTCTGAGCAGCCAGTGGCTGCCAGGACCAGGGCGAGGGCGGCGGACTTCGACAGACTTCTCACGGAACCTCCACGACCACGACGGCGGGGGCGGCAAGTTACGTGGGGGGGACAGGAGCGGCAAGCGGTGGCTTGCGTGCGGCCGTGCAAGGGATAGAACGCCCAACCCATGCAGAACCTGCGAGACAAGTTGTTGAAAGCGGGCCTCGTCTCCGAGGAGGAGGCCAAGAAGTCCGACTCCACGCCCTCGGCGCCAAGGCGCCAGGAGGACAGCCGGGGGAGCGCTCCACGCGCCCCGGCCCCTCGCGGACGTGATGAGAATCGGACAGCCGGAGGCCCGCCGCGCCGTGATGACCGCGGAGGTCCACCGCGCCGTGAGGGCGGTGGCGGTCCGCCGCGCGGCGCCGGAGGTCCCCCGCGCCACGGTGCGGGCGGTCCGCCGCGCCAGGGCGGAGGCTTCCGGGGCGGTCCCCAGGGCGGGTCCGGTGCGAGCGCGCGTCCGGGCACGCCCACGGAGAAGCCCATCCCCAAGCTGCCGCCCATGCCGGGCTCCAAGGCCTACCAGCGCGCCGAGTCCAAGAAGCAGGTGGAGCTGGACCGCGCCCTGCGCGAGCTGGTGCTCGGCGCCCAGGTGCCCCAGGAGCCGGGCGAGACGGCCTTCTACTTCATGACGCGCAAGGGAAAGCTGCGCCGCATGGAGCTGAGCCCCGCCCAGGCCAAGCAGCTGGAGGACGGCGAGCTGGGCGTGGTGGAGCGTCCGGAGCCCGCGCAGATCGAGCACTCGCTGGTGCCCTCCGCCGCGGCCGAGCAGATGTACGCGCTGTCCGCCAAGGCCGTGCGCTTCTTCAACCGCAAGGAGAACCCCGTCGGCTTCATGAACGACGAGGAGCTCAAGGCGCAGCAGGCCGCCGAGGCCTCCGGCACCGCGCCGGAAGTCGCCGACGAGCCCGAAGCCTCCGCGGAAGGTGCCGAGGAGGGCGAGGCGTCCGCCGAGGCCACCGCGTCCGAGCCGTCGTCCGAGTCCCCTGGCGAGCCTGCCTCCGAGCCGAACGGCGAAGGCAACCCCCAGTCCTGATGTTCCTTCCCGTGCCCTCCCCTCCCTCCCATCCGGGAGCGAGGGGAGGCGCGGCTTCCACCGGACGTCCGCGCTCGTCTCAGCCGAACGCGTCGATGCCGGTGATGGCCTTGCCCAGCACCAGCGTGTGCACCTCGTGGGTGCCCTCGTAGGTGAAGACACTCTCCAGATTCAGCATGTGGCGCACGGGCGGGTAGTCGTCCGTGATGCCATTGGCCCCGTAGATGCTCCGGGCCACGCGGGCGATGTCGAGCGCGCTCTTCACGTTGTTGCGCTTGGCCAGGCTCACCATCACGGGGTTGCTCTTGCCCTCGTCCTTGAGGCGCGCGAGCCGCAGGCTCAACAGCTGCGCCTTGACGATCTCCTGGAGCATGTCCGCCAGCTTCTCCTGAGTGAGCTGGTAGCCGGCGATGGACTTGCCGTCGAACTGGGTGCGGGACAGCGCGTATTCGCGCGCGCCCTCGAAGCACGCGATGGCCGCGCCCGTCACCGCGAACGCGATGCCCGCGCGCGCATTGTTGAGGCACGACAGCGGTCCCCGGAGGCCCACGACACCGGGCAGCACGTTGCGGTCCGGCACGCGCACGTCCTGGAAGGACAGCTCACTGGTGAGCGATGCGCGCAGGGAGAACTTGCCGGGAATCTCCCGCGCGCTGAAGCCGGGCATCCCCTTCTCCACCAGGAAGCCGCGCACGGACTCCGGGCCGCCGTCGTCCGTCTTGGCCCACACCACCGCGACGTCCGCGATGGAGCCGTTGGTAATCCACGCCTTGGTGCCGTTGAGCACCCAGCTGTCGCCGTCCTTCCGGGCGCGGGCGCGCATGCCGCCGGGGTTGGAGCCGAAGTCGGGCTCGGTGAGGCCGAAGCAGCCGATGAGCTGTCCCTTCGCCATGCCCGGCAGGAAGCGCGTCTTCTGCTCCTCGCTGCCGAAGGCGTGGATGGGGAACATGCAGAGCGAGCCCTGCACGGACGCGAAGCTGCGCAGGCCGGAGTCACCGCGCTCCAGTTCCTGCAACACCAGGCCATAGCTGACGGTGTTCATGCCCGCGCAGCCGTAGCCCTGGAGGTTCGCGCCCAGCACGCCCAGCTCCGCCAGGCCCGGGATGAGGTGCGCGGGGAAGGTGCCGTCGCGGAAGTGCTTGCCGATGATGGGCAGCACCTCCGCGTCCACGAAGCGGGCCACCGCGTCGCGAGCGGCCTTCTCCTCGGCGGACAGCAGGTCGTCGATGCGGAACAGGTCGGTGATGTCGGCGCGGGGCATGGCGGCGAGCTTGACGTCGCCATGCGGGAGCCGTCAAACCACCGGTGCCTCAGTGCGTCGCGGGCGCGAGCGCTTCCAGGTCCGCGTCGCGCATGAAGTTGACCAGCGGACCGTCGATCTTCCGCTGGCCGTTCACCACCACGGTGGGCTTGAGGAAGAAGCTGTTGTTCCAGTTGAAGTCATACAGCGCCTGTTCGGCGGTGTCGTTCCAGCTCCCATCCATGCGGCCGTCGTAGTACCCGAGCTTGTGCAGCACGCGCTTCACGACCTTCGCCGTCTCCTTGTCGAGCAAGATGAGGTCCGACGCGTACGGCGCCGCGACGCCCGCCTGGTAGCGGTTCATCTCCACGTCCAGCTCCTTCAGCGCGTGCTTGCTGCCGTGCACGACGGCGTCCGCGAGCACCTTCGTGTAGAAGACCGCTTCGTTCTCCGAGTTCCAGACGCGGATGACGCCGGAGCGCTCGCCGTTGTTGTCACCGCCCACCCTGGCCCCAGCCTTGAGCGACGCGAGCAGCCGCTGCGGCAGGCTGCCCGTGGCCTGCTGGAAGCCCGTCGCCATGGCGGCGCAGATGGTGGCGGTGGTCTGGTTGTTGGCCTGGACCACGAAGGTCGCGCCCTTCACCGCGCAGCGCTGCGAGGCGCTCTCCGCGCCGGTCCGCTGGCCCACCGTGATGGTCCCATCGGGATTGAGCTTCACCGCGGCGAGCTGCCGGTAGTCCGCGTACGGATCCACGGTGAACACGTAGTCGACGGCGGCCTGGGCCGTGTCACCCGCGTCGGTGCGGGCGATGATCGCCTCGGCGTCATCCACCGAGGGATAGAACATGGAGGCCACCGCCACATCCGGGCGGCCGTAGGGCACCAGGCCACTGATGCCCGAGGGGAAGGAGATGCTGGCCACGCCGCACGACTTCTCCACGGCGTCGCACGCGACGATGGCGCGCGTGCCCAGGAGGCGCGGGTTGGCGCGGCCGGTGGGCGCCGCCGCGAGGGCGGACGTGGACGCGAACATCAGGCAGGAAGCGGCCAGCAGGCCTCGCTTGAAGGACTTCATGTGCAGGGAACTCCGATGCAGTGGTTGATGTCTGGAAGAGTCCCCGGAAGCGCAATTGATGCATTTCGCCATGCACCTTCCGCCCGGTCCCGCGCGCAGGGCCCTATGCTGTCCGGCCATGGCAAACGAGACGACGAAGAGCGTGGTGGTGACGGGCGCCAGCCGGGGCATTGGCCGCGCGGTGTCCCTGGCGTTCGCGCGCGAGGGCTACGACGTCTGGGCGATGGCGCGCTCTGCGGAGTCGCTGGAGGCGCTGCGCAAGGAAGGCGGCGAGCGCATCCGCACGCTCACGGTGGACGTGGCGGATGAGTCCGCGTTGCTCGCGGCGTGCAAGACCGTGCTGGCTGCGGGCACGCCCCGGGTGCTGGTGAACAACGCGGGCATCACCGTGTCCGCGCCGCTGACGAAGACGTCCACGGCGGACCTGGCGAAGGTGATGGCCGTGAACGTGACGGCGCCCTTCCTGCTGTGCCGCGAACTGATGCCGGCGATGGCGTCCGCGGGCGGCGGCCGGGTCATCAACATCGGCTCCATCACCGCGACGCGCGGGGCGAAGTACACGTCCGCGTACTGCGCGTCCAAGCATGCGCTGCTGGGGCTGACGCGCGCGCTGTCGGTGGAGTACGCGCGCAAGAACGTCACCGTGAACATCGTGAACCCGGGCTGGGTGGAGACGGACATGTTCGCGGGCGCGACGGCCGCCATCACCAAGACGACAGGCCGCAGCGAGGAACAGGCCCGCGAGGCCCTGGCCGCGATGAGCGCCATGGGCCGCATCATCCAGCCGGAGGAGGTGGCCGCGATGTGCCTCTTCCTCGCGTCGGAGGCGGCGGCGCCCATCACCGGCGCGGCCTACGCCATCGACGGCGGCGAGGCGGCGTAGCGCCGGGCTCCCGCGCGCCGGGCCGTCACGTGCCTGGCGTCACCGTTCGAGTGGAGCGATACGCCGCGCGGCATCGCGGGCTCCCGCGCGCCGGGCCGTCACTGGCCCGACGCCTTCACGGCGTCACAGGCGGTACTGCTCCACGATGTTGCTGACCTCGTGGGACGCGGTGGTGAGGCGCGCGGCGGCCACGGCGCTCGTGGCCACGCGCTCCACCGTCTCATCCGCCAGCCGCGTCAGGTCGCTCAGCGCGGCGAACAGCTCCGCGATGCCCGCGTCCTGCTGGCTCACCATGTCCGCGATGCTCTTCACGGACACGCTGTTGTTCTGGATGACCTCGGCCAGCGCTCGCAGGCTCTCTCCCGCCGCGCGCGCCTGCTCCAGGCCACCTTCCACCTCGCGCGTGCCGCCCTCGCTCGTCTGCACCGCCTCGGAGATGGCGCGGCCGATGTCCGCCAGGATGGACTGCACGCGCGCTGTCGCCGTCGCGGACTGGTCCGCAAGGGAGCGCATCTGCCGGGCCACCACCGCGAACGCCCGGCCCGCCTCGCCGCTGCGCGCCGCCTCGATGGCCGCGTTCAACGCGAGCACGTTGGACTGGTCCGCCAGGTCCTTCACCGTGCCGGTGATGTCGCCCACCTGCCGCGTGCTCTGCCGCAGCTCCGACACCGTGTTGGAGATGCGCTCCACCTGCGAACGGATGTGCGTGAGCCCGCCCACGCTGCCCGCCACCGCGGACTCGCCCGCCTGCCCCACCGCGCCCGCCTTCTCCGCGTCGCGCAGCACGCCCGTGGCCCGCTGCGCAGCCGCCCGCGAGCTCTCCTGAAGCTGCCGCGCGGCGATCTGCGTCTGGTGCAGCGCCGCCGCCTGCCGCGTCACCGCCAGGTTCTGGTCCGACGCGGAGTTCGCCAGCTCCAGCGCCGTCGCCTCCAGCTCGTGCGCGGAGTTCTTCAGCGCCATCAGCACCGCGCGCAGCCGCGCCATCATGTCCCCGAAGGACAAGGCCAGCTGGCCAATCTCATCCTTGGAGTGGATGTCCAACGTGCTGCTGAAGTCTCCTTCCGCCACCACCCGCGCCGCCGCCGCCGTCAGCGCGCCCAGGGGCGCCATCATCCGGCGCACCAGCAGGAACACGCCCCCGCCCGCCACCAGCGCCACGAACAGCCCCAGACCCAACACCTCCATCAGCGTGGCGCGCATCCGCGCCCACTCCGCCTGAGCGCCGCGCGCCAGCACCAGCTCCAGGCCCTCGCCCACCTCCACCCGCGACACGTGCAGCGACACGCCGCCCACGTCCACCTCGGCGCCGTTCGCTCCGCCCGCGCCCGCCGCGGCCAACAGCGCCTTCGCCTGGACCGCGTGCACCGACCTCGCCACCAGCCGAGGCCCCGCGTGCAGCAACGCCTCCAGGTCCTCGCTCCCCTCGCCCAGGCGGCGCAGCTCCTCTCCGCCCAGCTCCGCGCCCACCACGAGGAAACCCACCGGCACGCCGTTGGACTGGAGCGGCTGCGCCACCGCGAACAGGGGCACTCCCGTGGCCGGCAGCACCACCTGTCCCTTCTGGCGCACCACCTTGTCGATGCCCGGCAGGGTCCGCTCACCGGAGGAGGCGAGCACCGTCCCGTCCACGCCCACCAGCGCCATCAGGTCCACGCCCAGCACCGTGCGGTGCTCGTTCAGCAGGGCGTCCGTCTCCGAATGGTCCTCCGCGAAGGCCGCCGTGAACGCGGGGTTGGCCGCCGCCACGCGCCCCAACTCCGTCAGCACGCGCAACTCCTGGTCCTTCAACGCCTGCCAGCGGGTCGCGTCCCGCGTCAGGGCGGAGGCCATTTCGGACTCCACGCGCGAGCGCAGCGACAACCCCATCAACGTCACGGTCAACAGCGTGAGGGTGATGACAACGGCGGTAAGGGCCGCGGTCAGGCGCGCGGCAAGGCTGAGCGTCATACGCAACGGGTGCTCGGAGGGGGGAGGGAGACGCGAGGGGGAGCCCCCAGATTAACCTGGAAGATGAGAAGGATTGAAGTCCCTGTGCAGGGTGACTCCCCTCCGTCCGGGCGGACCCATCGCGTCGGGTCGGCGGTCAGGACCGACCTGTGGGGTTCATCATCCGCGCACTCCCAGCGCGTGACGCGGTGGGTAGACGTTCAGGCCGCCACGCGCAGTACGACAGCGGTGATGTTGTCGCGGCCACCGGCCTCGTACGCGGCGGTCACGAGCGCGTCACACGCGGCCTGGGCGGAGGGAGCGTGCAGCTGCTCCTTCATCACCTCTGGACCCAGGGGCTCATACAGGCCGTCCGAGCACAGGAGGAAGACATCCCCGGGCTGCGTCTCCAGCCACTGCACGGTGGGCTCCGCGTTCTCCGTGCCCAGGGCGCGGGTGATGAGGTGGCGCAGGTTGGCCGGATTGCCGGGCGGCTCGCGCCCCGCGGCGCGCAGCTCCTCGATGAGCGAGTGGTCGCGCGTGAGCGACTCAAGCTGGCCCTCGCGCAGGCGGTACAGGCGGCTGTCGCCCACATGGGCCACCGCCGCGCTGCGCTCCCCCACCGCGAGCGCCACCACCGTGGAGGCCATCTCCTTGAGCTTGCCCACGCGGCGCACGCGCAACGTGCGCTGGGCGAGCGCGGTGCACGCGGCCAGGTAGTTCTCCTCGCGGCTTCGCGCGGGATCCACCGCGTCCGGCCAGGTGCCGTCGCGGTCGCGGTCCAGCCGGTCGCTGAACCCCGCGAAGGTGTCCACCACGCACTGGCTGGCGACCTCCCCGCCCTCCTGGCCCCCCAGGCCGTCCGCCACGACGAACAACCCGCGTTCGGGCAGCACGCAGTACGCATCTTCATTGTGCGGGCGCCGCCCGATGTGGGTCTGCCCCGCGCACTCGAATCTCATCACCACCGCCTCCTGGCTGGGCTCCCGGTCAGCAAACGGGAGGCCAACGGCCCGGTCGCTTCATGCCCGGGGTTCCCCCATGGGGTTCTCGCCTCTGGAGAACGCCCGGGTGCGCGTTCTCGCCGCGCACCCGCACTCCCCTGTCCGCGGACCGACGTTGCGGTCGTCTCCACCCCGTCCCGCCGCGACTTTTCAACGGGCGTGACACCCCGAAGGCCCGGGCGGGCTTCGTGGGAGGACGCGGGACTGGCGTCCACGTGTGGAGCAAGGGTGGGAGTCATGGGCGCCGGTAGGATATCGGGCATTGTGGCCAATGGGGATCCACTCGCGTCCCCCTAGCAACTCCTGCCGGCCCCAGCGGACAATGCAGGAGCTGCCCGACCTGCGGGCCATCACCCGAGGAGAACCATGACATCCATCCGCCGAGTGGGTTCTGGCATCTCGACGTCCCGGGCCTGGTCCATCTCCTCCGAGCTGGAGGTCACCGCCCCGGTGCAGCAGCAGCCCATGACGCCGGTGGAGCCGGTGCGGCGGGGCTTCTCCGACTCGAGCGACTTCCAGGCGGACGCCGACGGCGACCTGGCCGGTGCCCTGCTCGAGGACCTGGGGCTGACGTCGGGCCCGTCCTCGGAGGCCGGGGGGCGCGCGTCGGGCCTGGAGGACCCGGAGGCCCGGGCCGCGCTGCTGGAGAACCCCCACCTGCGCACCTTCGCGGGGGAGAGCACCTTCGAGGCCGCCGCGCCCGCGTACGCCCAGCGGCTGGGCACGCCGCAGATGTCCACGCCGCTCATGCAGGCGCGCCACTTCCAGCAGGCGGAGCGCCGCGCGGAGGCCTCGCCGGCGGATCCGTCCCTGGACCCCTCCGACATCCTGTCGCCCGACGCGGCCGAGTGGGAGCTCCAGAACCTGGACACCATGCCGAGCACCGCCTCCTCGAAGGAGGCGGAGGACCTGCTCTTCCTCCTGGAGTCCGGTGACCTGTCCGGCCTCAGCGACGAGGAGCTGGCCGCGCTGAGCGACGACCTGGACATGGACGACGCGGCTCCGGATGCGTCTGGAGACGCGGAGGGCCTGGAGGTGTCCGGTGCGCCGGAGGATTCGGGCGCGTTCCTGGCCACGCTGGAGGACAGCGGGCCGGAGGCGCTGTCAGCGGATGCGCCGCCGAGCGCTCCTTCGTCGAATGACTTCCTCGCGGACGCGGACGACTTCACGATGGAGGCCGTCCAGGCCGAGGCCGCCTACGCCGCTGCCTATGCCGAGGCCCGCAAGAACGCGGCTTCCGAACCGGAGCCCAGCGTGGTGGTGGCCGCCGAGCCCGCTGACGCGACGGCGGACATCGAGGATGTGCAGGACGCCGACCTCGTGGAGGTCGACGCGGCCCAGACGCCTCCGCCGCCTCCGCTCGAGTCCTGAGCCCTGAGGAGCGGGCCCTGACGCTCAGGGCTCGGGCCTGTCGGAGAGCGCGGCGTCGAGCTGCTTCTGCGCCTCCATGACGTCCTTCTCCAGCTCGTTCTTGTAGCGGTCGCGCTCGGGGCTCCTCCACTCCGCATCCGAGAACTGCTCGAGCGCGTACTCGCGCGTGGTGTGCACGGGCCCGCGCAGCGTGACCATCAGCTCGCGGTCCGGGTCACCCATCTCCTTGAGCAGGAAGCCCTCCACGTCGCGCAGGGTCAGCGGGAACGTGGGCTTGTCGTCCCGGATGACCTTGCCGAAGACGTTGAGCTTCACCTCCTGCGAGCCCTCCTGCAGCTCCTCGTTGAACGACAGCACCGCGAACGGCACGCCGCCTTCGTCGTCCAGCCGGCCGGACACCACATACCGCCCCGCCTTGCGGACCTGGATGGGGAGGTACAGGTCCAGCGAGCCACCCTCCAGCACCTCGCGCACCCTGCCGCTGAACGTGGCCGGCGGCGCGGATGTGTAGAGCACGTCGAAGAACGCCGAGTCCTCCAGCGAACCCGAGCGCACGCGGAGGGCCACGCGCAGCGTGCCGGAGAACATCGCGAAGCCCTGCTTCGACGGCTGGAAGCGCCCGGTGAGCATCCCGTCGCCTGCCACCGCGTCGCCGCCCTGCCCCGAGTCCACGAACGTCACCGGAACGCCCGGCACGCCGCCCGCGTCCGCCAGGTGGTCCGCCTCGTGCGCCATCGCGGACACCACCTCGCACGGGCGCGCCGCGCGGCGCGAGTCCTCGCACGCCACGGTGAAGAGCACCGCTTCGTCACCGACCACGAACACCTTGTCCTGCTTGAGCCGCAGCTGCACGTCGGAGGTGCCGTCCTCCGCGGCCTTGGGGCTCAGCGGCCGGGTGCGCTCCGGCTCCGCCAGCTCCAGTTGATCCGGATGCTCGCGGCCGGGCCGCGACTCGGGCGGGTAGCGCGTGGCCGCCACGTAGGATTCCAACGAGCGCTTCGCGCGCTCCAGCCGCTTCTGCCACAGCTCGCGGCGGGCCTCGCGTTCGCGGGCCTCCGGGCTGAGCAGTGACGGCGGGGCGGACTCGGCCGCCATCGCCGCGCTGGAGCGCTCCGCCGGCGCCCGCGCCACCTCGCGGGGGTCGGACACCGGGGCGGAGGTGGGCTTCGGTGCGCCCTCCGGCGCTACGGCCCCATCGCTTCCCTGCCACCAGAAGAACGCTCCGCCCACGAACACCAGGGGCACGAGGGCGAGCAACCACCGGCCGTGGCGCAGCCGGGAGGCGGAGGGGATGGGGCCGTCTTCACGTGTCATGAGCGGGCTTCGCCGGAGGGGGCGGGGGAAGCCGTCATTCTAGTACGCGTACTGGGCCATGTACTCGCGCACCTTGGAGACGATGCCGCCCCAGTTGCCGTTGGCGTAGTGGT
The DNA here is from genome assembly GCF_003986945.1 of Corallococcus sp. AB018. Lineage (NCBI taxonomy): Bacteria > Pseudomonadati > Myxococcota > Myxococcia > Myxococcales > Myxococcaceae > Corallococcus > Corallococcus sp. AB018. The sequence goes on from NZ_RAWR01000003.1 coordinate 19,388, forward strand.
TGTACGACTCACCATCGTCGCGGAGGTACACGGAGTGGAAGCTCCACTTCTGCCGGCCGTCGCTGCACGCGTTCTTGAGCAGGTTGAGCGTGCCGCCGCAGAACCAGTCGCCCGGGTTGCAGTAGGAGCCGCCGCTGCTGCCGGAGACACCGCCCGTGGAGTGGTAGGCCACCGCCTCGTCGTCCTGGCCCGGGAGGATGCCGGAGTACAGCGTCCCCTTGGAGCCGGCGAACATGAGGAACTCCACGTTGGCCGTGGCGTTGTGGTTGTACATGGAGCGCGCCGTGGTGGTGACCAGGTCGCTCACCAGGGGCTCGCTCACCGCCCAGTCGCCGTGGTCCGCCAGCTCGCTGCCGCCGCCCGCGCCGGACGCCACGGCCACCCACTTGATGTTCCAGCCCGTCTGCGTGGAGGTGCCCACGTTGCCGCATTCGCCGTTGGCGTTGGGCGAGGCGTTCTTCACCTGCCGCGTGCTGGTGCCGTACAGCGACAGCGCGTAGCCAATCTGCAGGTCACCGGCGCTGTGCACGGCGAGGTAACAGGAGTTCGTGCCCGTGCAGAAGCAGTCCAGCGCGTTGCGGATGCGGTAGTTCTCCGAGCCCACGCGCTGCGTGCCGTTCCAGTTGACGGCCTTCTTGTTCACGCCCGCCGCGGTGGTGGACGGCCCCCAGTAGCTGAAGTCGGCGTAGTTGCCCGCCTGCGTCTTGCCGCCGTTGCGGCCGTGGATCCACAGCGTGTAGTTCGTCGCGGCGGCTTCGGTACCCACCAACAGCGTCGCGGCGGTCACGGCCGCGCCAATCAGCATCTTCATCGGGGTGTGTCTCCTGGCCTCTCAGGGGGATGAGAGGGCTTCCGCACGGCCCCAGGCCGGGCGAGGGGACAACCACTCTAGGGGTTGTTTCAGATGAAGGCGATAAGCCGAAAGTCGGGCCGTCAGTGAAAACCCTGACGCAACGCGCTGGCTCTGGAAGTCACCCCAGCGCGTCCAGGGCGCCGTCTCGCACGAAGCGTTCCAGCCGCTCCAGTGCTTCCGGCAGGTTGGCGCGCCCCAACCCCAACCGGAAGTGATTGCCCGGAAAGCCATACACGTCGCCCGGCAACAGCAACACACCCTCACGGGTAATCAGTGACTCAGTGAAACGAGCCACCGGGATGTTTCGCAGCAGACGGGGGAAGGCCACGCTGCCGGCGCGCGGGCGCACCCAGTGGAAGGTGTCCGCGTGGCGCGCGAAGAAGTCATCCAGCCGCGCGAGGTTCGCGGTGAGCAGGCCGCGGCTGCGCTCCAGCACGCGTTCACGGGCGCGCAGCGCGATGAGGGACAGCAGCTCGCTGGGGGCGCTGTTGCAGAGCGAGGTGTAGTCCTTGAAGGCGCGGCAGCGCGCGAGCAGCTCCGTGTCCCGGGTGGCGAGCCAGCCCACGCGCAGGCCCGCGAGGCCGAACGCCTTGGACATCACGCCCAGGCTCACGCCCTTCGTGAGACACGACGCGGCGGGCGGCAGCGTGTCGTTCGCGTCGTACTCCAGCAGGCGGTACACCTCGTCGGAGAAGAGGTGGATGCCGCGCGCCTCGCACAGCGCGCACAGCTTCTGGAAGGTGGCGCGGTCCGGCAGCGAGCCCGTGGGGTTGTGCGGGAAGTTCACCACGACCATGCGCGTGTCCGGGCGCAGCGCCGCCGTGAGCGCGTCCAGGTCCAGGGCCCAGCCGTCCTCCTCCCTCAGGGGCAGCAGCGTCACGTCCGCGCCCACGGAGCGCGCGACTTCGTAGAGCGACTGGTAGCCCGGCCAGGTGACGACGGCGTGCGTGCCGGGCCCCAGTTGGACGTTCATCGCGACGAACATCGCCTCCTGCGCGCCCGCGAAGGTGAGGACGTCCTCGGAGATGAGGCCCGGGTACATGCCGGCGATGGCCTCGCGCAGCGCGGGCAGGCCGGGCGTCTCCGTGTAGCCGAGCGTCAGCCCGTCCCAGCGGGCGCGGTCCTCCGGCGACGCGAGCGCCAGCAGGTCCGCCATGCGCCAGCCCTCGATGTCGGAGGAGCACAGGAGGTAGGGCGCGGCGAACTCCCACCGCGCGAAGTACCGCTCCAGTTCGAAGTCGGGGATGCGCATTCACGGCCTCCATGCCCGCCTGCCCACCGGAGGGCGGAGCGGGCCAACAGCCCTTGCCGGACAGGCGAGCGGACGGGCGCGCAGCCGGGAGCAACCGGTGGCGCATGCATAGCTTGAGTCACGTCCCGTTGAAGCGCTTTCCACTTCGCATTGGGAGCTCGCATGGCCTCGACGAAAATCCCGCTCACGCTGCTGGACCCGGATGGCGGGTGGGTGAACGCCCCCGTCCACGTCTCGGAGCTCGACGGACTGCCCGTCCTCCTCCACTTCTGGACCATGGACTGCGAGGACTGCGCGAAGCAGTTCGAGGCCGTGAACCAGTGGGTGGTGGACTACGGGCCCAAGGGCCTGAAGGTCATTGGCGTGGACGTCACCCACAACGAGACGGAGCTCCGGGACACCAACAAGGTGGAGGGCTTCGCGCGCGAGCACGGCCTGCGCTACCCCATCGCCATGGACGACGGCTCCATGGCCAAGGCCTACGGCGTGGACAAGCACCCCGCCTTCCTCCTCTTCGGCACGGATGGGCGGCTGAAGAACCGCATCGGCGGCAAGGACGCCGTGCGCCGCGTGCGCACGCTGCTCAAGGACCTGCCCGGCCAGGAGCCGCCCGCGCTCCACGGCGAGGTCTCCCGCGAGCAGGAGGACCAGGTCGCGGCCTCCAATCCCTGAGCCCTTCGCGCCCCCACCCTTCCCTCTCCAGGAGAGTCGCACCATGGCTGACCGACGACACACCGAGCGAAGGGGCTTCTCCCTGGGCGCGCTGGCCGCCGGGGTGGGGGCCGTCGTGGGGCTGAAGCGCGTGCTGCGTCCGCGCTACAGCTTCCAGGGCAAGACGGTCGTCATCACCGGAGGCTCCCGGGGGCTGGGATTGGTGATGGCGCGCATGTTCCTGAAGGAGGGCGCGCGCGTGGCCATCTGCGGACGCGACGTCGAGTCGCTCCAGCGCGCCCACGCGGACCTGGAGCGCATGGGCGGCGAGGTGCTCACCCTGCGCTGCGACGTGCGCGACCAGGTGCAGGTGGACGCGATGGTGGGCGCCGTCCACGAGCACTGGGGCGCGGTGGACGTGCTCATCAACAACGCGGGCGTCATCATGGTGGGCCCGCTGGAGTCCATGACGCTGGAGGACTTCGAGGAGGCGGTGGACGTCCACCTGTGGGGGCCGCTGTACACGACGCTCGCGGTGGCGCCGGCCATGAAGGCGCGCGGCGAGGGCCGCATCGTCAACGTGGCCTCCATGGGCGGCAAGCTGAGCATCCCGCACCTGGTGCCGTACTCCGCGAGCAAGTTCGCGCTGGTGGGCCTGTCGGACGGACTGCGCACGGAGCTGGCCCAGGACGGCATCCGCGTGACGACGGCGTGCCCGTCCCTCATCCGCACGGGCAGCCCGCGCAACGCGAGCTTCAAGGGCGACCACGAGAAGGAGTACGCGTGGTTCCACGTGAGCAACTCGATGATGGGCGTGTCCATGAGCGCCGAGCGAGTGGCGCGTAAAATCATCGAAGCCTGCCGCCGCGGGGACGCGGAGGCGCTGGTGGGCATGCCCGCGAAGCTGGGCGCGGTGGGACGCGCATTGGCGCCCAACCTCACCGCGCGCGTGCTGGACGCCGTCAACCGGCGGCTGCCCCAGGACAGCACCCCGGAGCGGTACAAAGGCAGCGAGAGCGAGACGCCCCTCACCCGCTCCTGGCTCACGGAGATGAGCCGCCGCGCGGCGGAGCGCAACAACGAGAACGAGGTGTCCCTGCACTGACGCGAAGGGACACCTCTGGATGCACGGGGCCTAAGCCTTGCCGTCCATCTCCGCCAGCTCCATGCGCCAGTGGCCGCGGTGCTCGTAGGCCTGCGCCAGCTGATCATTCAGCGCGGCGAGAATCTTCACGTTCCCGTCCTGCTCGTAGCCCTTGAGGGACTCCGCGCAGGCGGGCACGCGTGAGAGGAACGTCTTCAGCGCGTCCAGGCTCAATTCCTTCACATACATCCCGTACCCCAGCCGCTCCAGATAGAGGGCATTGAGCACCTGTTCGAACTGGCCTCCCACGGGGATGCTGAGCAGCGGCTTGTGCAGGTACACGGCCTCGCTCATCAGCGTATAGCCGCCACCCGCCACCACCGCGCGCGCGGTGCGCAGGTCGTCGATGAAGCCCGCCTCGCTGAAGGGCCGGTAGGTGAGGTTGCCCTCCACCACGTCCTCCTTGAGGTCGCGGCGCAGGCCATACACGCGGCACGGCACGCCGGACTGCTTGAGGATTTCGGGCAGCTGCGTGTTCGTCGTCGACGTCTGGTACACGAGCAGGTGCTCCCCGGCCTCCGGCTTCGCCGCCAGGATTTCGGGCCGGAGGATGGACGGAGCCAGCGTGGTGCGGCGCTTGCGCACCGGCGGGTAGAAGAACGTCGTGGCCAGGTAGTGGAAGGCCCCGGGCAGCTTCGCCTTCACGATGGCGCGCGTGGCCTCGAAGCTCTCCTCGTGGCCCGCGAGCAGCGCCGGGTCGTGCTGACAGCGGTTGATGACCTGCATGTTGTCCACGCTGATGACGGGCAACCGGTGGTTCTTCGCGAACAGGTAGCTGAACGTCTCGAAGTCGCTCACCACCACGTCCGGCTTGAAGCCCTCCACCAGGTCGAAGTACTGGCGCACGTTCTGCGGCCAGCCCGTCACGGCGCCCTTCAGGTTCTGCAGCACCGTCTGCCACTTCTTCACCGAGTTGCCTTCGTAGGCGATGGTCAGGCCCCAGATGCCGTGCACGTTCTGGAAGCGCTGGGCCAGGTAGTTCTGCGCCCGCCCGGACACCACGATGTGGACCTCGTGCTCCTTCGTCAGCGCCTCCAGCAACACGCGCGAGCGCGTGGCGTGGCCCATCCCTTCGCCGACGACCCCATACAGGATTCGCATGGTCCGGAAGCATACGCCCGGGACGCCCTCCCCTGTCCCTTCCGGCCCAGGACGGTGCTACGCCTCCCGGTCCATGACCTCCCTGCCCTCGCCCCGGGGTGCCTCCGTCCTGCGCGCAGCGGCGTTCGGGGGCATCGTCGGCCTCATGCTGGGCGGCGTGGGGCTGCTCGGGCTGGGCGTGAGGGCCGTCTTCGCCCCCGCCGACTGCGCCCACCTGTCCCCGCAGGAGTGCCAGCTCCTCCACGAGACCGACCGGGACCTGGGCCGCGTGCAGACACTCTCCGGCGGAGCGCTCGTCGCCCTGGGCGCCGCCCTCTTCGCGCTCACCCGCCCGCGTCCGCCCGAGAACGGCCATGACTCCAGCGTTTGAGAGCCCGAGATTTCGCCGCGCCGCGCAAGCAGCCAGGCACATTGTGCCTGTAGGTCATTTTCGCGCGCGGGGTAGGTCAACTAATTACCACTGGCCCGGCCATTAGGTTTGAGGGTAGGAGACGGCCCATGCAGCTCGAATCGTTGAAGATGTTCTGTGACGTGGTCGAGACAGGTTCGTTCTCGCGCGCGGCGCAGCTCAATCACGTGACCCAGTCGGCGGTGAGCCAGCAGATTCGCGCGCTGGAGAACCGCTACGAGCAGAAGCTGCTCTCTCGCAGCGCGCGGCAGGTGACGCCCACGCCCGCGGGCGAGCGCCTGTTCCGGGGCTGCAAGGAGATATTGGCGCGCTTCGCGGAGGTGGAGCAGGAGATCCGCGAGCAGGCCACGGAGGTCCAGGGCGCGACCACCGTGTCCACCATCTACTCGGTGGGTCTGCACGAGCTGAACGTGGTGCAGAAGCAGCTCTTGAAGACGCACCCCAAGGTCAACATGCGCCTGAACTACCGGCGCAATGATCAGGTCTACGACGACGTGATTCTGGGCGCCGCGGAGATTGGCATCGTGGCCTATCCGCAGCCGCGCGCGGGCGTGGACATCCTGCCGTTCCGCGACGACAAGCTGGCGGTGGTCTGCGCGCCCAACCACCCGTTCGCCAGCAAGACGAAGGTGAGCGTCACCGCGCTGTCAGGCGTGCCTTTCATCGCCTTCGACCGGGAAGCCCCCACGCGCAAGGCATTGGACCGCCTGTTCCGCGAGAAGAACATCGACATCAATCCGGTGATGGAGATGGACAACGTGGAGACCATCAAGCGCGCGGTGGAGATGGGCCTGGGCGTGGCCATCCTCCCGCTCGCCACGGCCCACGCCGAAATCAAGAACAGCTCGCTGGTGGCGAAGCCCTTCGCGGAGGGGCCGGTGTCGCGCCCCATTGGCCTGCTCATCCGCAAGGGCAAGTACCTGGACCGCGCGTCCGCGGCGGTGCTGGAAGCCTTCAAGCAGGCCTCCCTGCTTCCGCAGGACGACTGAAGCCTCAGTAGAGCTTGCGCAGCCGGGCCGCGAAGAAGCCGTCGTAGCCTTCCGGCCCGGGCAGCGTGCGCAGCCAGGCCTGGGCGAGCGGCAGCTTGAGTCCGGGAAGCACGGGCGGCTCGGCCGTCCACTCCGGGTGGCTGCGCAGGAACATGTCCACCTGGTCCTGCCCCTCCTGCGGCTCCGGCGTGCAGACGGCATAGACGAGCAGGCCGCCCGCCGGCACCGCTTCCTGGCAGTTCTCCAGGATGCGCCGCTGGAGCGTCGCCAGCCGGGCCACGTCCTCCTCCTTGCGGCGGTAGCGCAGCTCCGGGTGCCGGCGCAGCGTGCCCAGCCCGGAGCACGGCGCGTCCACCACCAGCGCGTGGAACTCGCCCCAGCTTTCGGGGAACGGTTCGGACGCGTCGTGCGCGTAGGCCTTCAGGCGCCCGGACAGCCCCAGGCGTTGGGCCTCCGACTCAATCTTCCGCAGCTTGTTGGCGTGCAGGTCCACCGCGACGACGTCGTGCGTCTCCGCCTGGTGGCAGGCCTTGCCGCCCGGCGCCGCGCACGCGTCCAGCACCCGCGCGGTCTCCGGGATGGCGCCGTAGACGCCCACCAGCTGCGCGGCCTCGTCCTGCACCTGCCACAGCCCTTCCGAGTAGCCGTACACGTCCTCCACGCGGCCCACGGGCGGCAGGATGATGCCCACGGGCGAGGCCTCCGTGGCGCGCGCCTCCACGCCCACGTCCTTCAGCTGCGCGAGCAGCGCGTCGCGCGTCACCTTGGAGGTGTTGGCGCGGATGACGACGGCGGGGGGCAGGTTGTTGGCGACGAGCATCGCCTCCGCGCGCTCGCGGCCGAACTGGCGGATCCACCGCTCCACCAGCCAGCGCGGGTGGCTCTCGCGCACGGACAGGTACTCCACCGGGTCCTTCTGGGAGGGCAGCGGCGGCGAGGGCAGCTCCGACAGCTTGCGCAGGATGGCGTTGGTGAAGCCCGCCGCGCGCCCGAGCCCCACGTCCTTGAGGGCCTGGACCGTCTCCGCCACGGCGGCGCGCGCGGGCACGCGGGTGTGGAAGAGCTGGTAGGCGCCCACGCGCAGGGCGGCCAGGACCTTGTCCTCCAGCGCGTCCAGCTTGCGGTCCGCGAAGCGGGTGATGGCGTAGTCCAGCGCGAGCTGCCGCCGGGTCGTGCCGTAGGTCAATTCGGTGACGAGCGCCGCGTCGCGGGGGTCCTTCGGAGGCGTCTCCGACAGGACCGTGTCCAGCACCACGTTGAGGTAGGCATCCGTCGCGCGCACGCGCGCGAGGATGTTGATGGCGAGGATACGGGCGCTCATCCTTCTTCCAGCCGGGTCATCAGATCCACCAGTTGCTCGTCCGACATCCGCGTCGCGGGCAGATGGGACAAAGTGAGGCTCTGGAGGCTGTCCTCCAGCAGCTCGCGGTGGCCGCTCTCCGCCGGTTCACCACGCTGGACCTGCTGATACTTCGCGCGGGCCCAGGTGGCCAGCTCCGCTTCACTGAGCCGTCCGGCCAACCGGTCCGCGATCTTCTGGCGCACGAGCGCCCGGGTGAGCAGGTCCGACGCGGGCGTGGATCCGCCCTTCGCCGCGCGGCCCAGCGTCTTTCCCGGCTTGCCGTCCGTCTGCACGACCGTGGGCACGGACTTGCGGCCCAGCGTCTTCAGCGGCCCCCCGGCCTCCGCCGTGCGCCGCAGCGACCGCGCGGGCGTGGTGACCAATGGCGTGGGCTCCGGCGCGTCGTCCTTCTTGAGCGGGTGCACGCGGCCCACCAGCTTGGGCTTCGGACGAGAGTCTTCATCTTCGGGCCCGGCGGCCTTCTTGCGGCGGCCCAGCGACTTCACCGGCCCGGGGATGGCCGGGTGGAAGATGCCGCTCGCGAAGGTCTCCAGCGCCTGGATGTACGGGTCGAAGCCGTGCAGCCCCAGCACCTGCATGGCGCACGCTTCCGCCACCACGGACTCGCGGGCGGGCGGCTTGAGCAGCACCTCGATGGTGGGCAGCCCCACCGCCTCCAGCGCCTCCTTCAGCGCGTAGGACGTGAAGTAGCCCGCCGGGTTGATGAGGATGCCCTCCACGCTCTTGCGCTCGGCGTGGATCGTGTCGATGAGGACGCCCTCGTGATTGGACTGGACGATGGTCAGCGTCAGTCCCAGCTCCTTCGCCTTCGCGCGCAGGGCCGCGTCGAGGTCCGTCAGGCGGCCACCCACGACGTCCTCACGCTCGCCCAGGAGGTTGAGGTTCGGTCCGTGCAACACCAGCAGCTTCATGCCCATCCGTGCGACTCCATGACGCGAGAATTCCACATGGCGCTCGGCGGCGCGCTCAAGACGTGAACGGCTGACTGCCCGGCTGCAATCTGTTGCCAGAGAGGAAGTCCGCCGCGCGCATCACCCGCTTGCCCTCTGGCTGGACCTCCAGGAGGACGAGCGAGCCCTCGCCACAAGCAACCTCGATGCCCTCTGGCCCCGCGGACAACACCGTGCCGGGCGCGCCCTTCCCTTCCGCGGGCCGCATCCGGTGCACCTTGAAGACCTTGCCACCCAGCAGCGTGTATGCACCGGGCCACGGCGTGAAGGCGCGCAGGCGGCGGTCCAGCTCCACCGCGGACTTCGCGAAGTCCAGCTTGCCGTTCTCCTTGTCGATGATGGGCGCCAGCACCATGCCCTCGGAGGGCTGGGGCTGGGGCGTCAGCTCGCCGCGGAGGTAGCGCGGCAGGGACTCGCGCAGGATGTCGCCGCCCAGCGCGGACAGCTTCGCGTGCAGCGTGGCGCTCGTCTCGTCCGGCGCGATGGGCAGCCGCTTCATCGCCAGCACGGGGCCGGTATCCAGGCCTTCATCCATCACCATCAGCGACACGCCCGTCTCACTGTCGCCGTGCTCGATGGCCCACTGGATGGGCGCGGCGCCCCGGAAGCGCGGCAGCAGCGAGGCGTGCACGTTCACGCAGCCCTTGGCGGGCAGGGCCAGCAGGTCCTTGGGGAGAATCTTTCCGTACGCCGTCACCACGCAGACGTCGGGGGCGTACTGGCGCAGCTCCTCGGAGAACGGCGGCGTGCGCAGCTTCTGCGGCTGGAGCACGGGGATGCCCTTCTCCAGCGCGCGCTCCTTCACGGGCGGCGCGGTGACGGCGTTGCCCCGGCCCTTGGGCTTGTCCGGCTGGGTGACGACGGCCACGACGTCGCCCACGTCGAAGCAGGCCTCCAGCGAGGCCACGGCGAACTCGGGCGTGCCCATGAAGACGATGCGGGGTCGGCTGCTCATGTGAGGGAAATCTCGTGTGGAAAAGGGATGGGGTCAGGCCACGGACTTGAAGGCGGCGGCCGGCGCGGACGTGTCCACCGCCTGGCGCTTGCGCGCGCGAAGCGCTTCCAGCGTGGACAGGGCCTCGCGCGTTTCCGGAGTGGTGGCCACGTCCTTGAGCGCGTCCAGCGCCTTCTCCAGCGCGAATGCTTCGTCCGCCTCGCGCTGACGGATGCGGTCCACCGCTTCGCTGAAGCGCGCGAAGAAGGCGCGCAGCTCGTCCTTGCGCCGCAGGGGGCGCAGGCGCGGGTAGCGGCCCGCCGCGAGCGCCGCGACGTAGAGGCTCATGACATGGACGGGGCCCGCCACACGGTGCGTGAAGAGGAGCCCGAACAACCCGAGCGCGATGCCCAGGCCCACGGTGGCCACGCCGGTGAGCCACCAGAGCGTCTCCACGCTGGACAGGCCCCCTTCGGCGGACATGCGGTGCACCTGCTGCGCGAGCACGCCGAACAGCAACATGCTCCCGGCGCCCATGCCGGTGAGCAGCAAGATGTATTTGAGCTGGAATTCTCGGTCGAGCAGGTACGTCCGGCGGATGATGGTCGGACGCGACGCGTTACGACTGTCTTCGGCATGGGGCATGTCGTTGACCAGCGTACCCCAGGAGGTGGGGGAGGTTTGCGTCCTTCGTCAAGACAGGTCTACACCCGACGGAAGCCCAGACGTTCGGACGTAAAGGAGCCCCATGTCCCGCTCACTCGTCGCCCTGTCCCTGGCCGTTTCCTGCCTTGCCCTGGGGGGTTGCAAGAAGGAGGACCCCAAGACGCCGGAGTACTGGCAGTCCAGTCTGGAGGGGGCCAAACGCCCCGACGACAAGGTGCGAGTGATTGAGTCGCTGCGCACGTCGGGCAACGTCAACGAACAGTTCCTGCCCTTCCTGCACGGGCGGCTGTCCTCGGAGCGCCGGCCGGAGGTGAAGGCGGCGGTGGCCCGGACGCTGGGGGATTTGCATCACCCGACGTCGCTGGAGCCGCTGACGGCGGCGCTGGACCCCGGGGCTTCGGATGTACCGGCGCAGCAGGTGAACAAGGCGGTGGTGGGCGCGCTGGGGCGGATTGGGGATGAGCGCGCGGTGCCGTCGCTGGTGCCGCTCTTGCGCAGCAAGGACAACTACACGCGCATCGAGGCCATCCAGGTGCTGGGCGCGCTGAAGGCGAAGCCGGCGGTGGAGCCGCTCATCCAGCTGGCGACGGACGAGTCCGCGGAGCCGTTCCTCAACAAGAAGGCCATCGAGGCGCTGGGGCAGATTGGGGATCCGCGAGCGGTGCCGGCGCTGATGCGCACGTTGACGAAGGAGCGCCGGGGCATGTCGTTCTACGTGGAGAGCAGCTTCGCGCTGTTCCAGCTGGGCGCGCCCGCGGCGGACGCGCTGCTGCCGGTGCTGGAGGGCAAGGACGCGGAGCTGCTCACGTGGGCGAAGGCGCAGGGGGTGAACCCCGCCAGCTACCCGATGAAGGCCGCGCAGGTGCTGGGCGACCTCCGGGAGAAGCGCGCGGTGCCCACGCTGTTGAAGCAGCTGTCGTTCACGCACTCGGATCCCCAGATTCAAGCGCTGGTGCGGATGCAGGCGGCGGACGCGCTCGGGAGGATGCGGGCGCAGGAGGCGGTGAAGCCGCTCGCGGGGCTCGTGGGTGAGCCGGACCCGACGGTGCGGGATGCGTACGTGCGGGCGCTGGCGCTGCTGGGCAGCCGGGACGCGCTCCCCGCGCTGGAGAAGGCGGCGGGCACCGGGGACTGGTACTCGCGGGAGATCGCCATGAAGGGCATCGCACTCCTGGGGGATGCGCGGGAGCAGCCGATGCTCGCGAAGCTGGCGGCGGCGGAGCCCGCGCGCACGGCGGCGGACTGCCAGGAGACGGGCGAGGACGGATGCCAGGATGCCGCGGCGCTGGGCAAGAAGCGCGCGGATCAGGTCCAGGGATATGGGGCGGTGCTGGAGGCGGCGCAGGCGTGCAGCGGCAACGCGGGCTGCTGGTCGCAGCGGCTGCCCAAGGCGGACGCGGTGCTGTTGCAGCGCGCGGCGCTGGAGGTGGGGCGCTCCGGGGCGGCGGACCAGGGTCCGACGCTGGCGTCCCGGCTCACCGAGCGCGACACCGAGGCGCGCGCCACGGTCATCCAGGCGGTGGACTGGCTGGCGGACGCGCCCGGCGCGGCGAAGAAGCTGCGTGAGGCGTCCCTGCCCGCGCTGAAGAAGCAGCTGGAGGACGAGAAGGGCAACTCCAACTTCGTGCGCGTGAACGAGGACCTGCGCCGGCTGATGGTCAAGCTGGAGCGGGCGTAGCGCGCATCCTGGAAGTGCGCGGAGGGCACGCGCATGTGCCCCCGCGCAAGCCGCGTCCGGGGCGGATGCGCGAGTCCCTGCCGCCGCGCATGCCACGGGTCACGCGAGGACAGGCGTGGCGCCATCCTCCGAAGCACGCAGCGCGGCGACAAGTGCGCCACCACGTGGCGAAACACGCGCTGGCGGTGGCCTCCGCTGCATGCCACGGGTCACGCGGGGACGGGAGTAGCGCCATCCTCCGAAGCACGCAGCGCGGGCGGCATTCGCTCCACCGCATGGTGGAGCACACCCAGCTGACGCACCAGCCGCGACAGCTGCGTGCGCGCCAGCGCGTCCGCGCCCTCCAGGCCCGGAGTCCCGCGCTTGAGCGCTGACGGCACGCGGCGCGCCACCAACGCCGCGGACAGCTCCTCCAGCGCGTCCGACGCGTAGCGAACCACCGGCCCCAGGTCCGACTCCTGATGCCACGCGCGGCTCGCCGCCAACGCCGTCACGGCCGCGGTGAAGCGGCGCGCATAGGTGATCAACGCCATCCCCGGCTCCAGCTCCTTCGCCGGTCCCTTCCACTCACTCAGCAACCGCTGGAACGACGCCTCCGCGGACAACAGCGCCACGCCCACCTTGCGGCGGGCCTCTCGCAGCGCCACCTCCGTGGACACCGGCGTCCGCGACACCTCGCGCAGGTAGTGCTGGTCCGCCTTCAGCACGCCGGCCACCTCCTCGGCGAAGCGCGCGTGCTCGGGGCTCGGCCAGAGCAGCCGGATGCCCACCAGCGCCAGCACGCCTCCCATCAGCGTGTTGAGGATGCGCACCCCCGCGAGCTGCCAGTCCCCCGTTTGAATCTCCGCGAGCAGCACCAGCGCCGGCGCCAGCAGCACCTGGTACACCGTGAAGTTCAGCGGCCGCACGCTCACCGACACGCAGACCAGCAGCACGATGGCCGCGAGCATCAGCCACTGCGCGGGCAGCACGTGCACCAGCCCCATGGCCAACACGCTGCCCAAGAACGTGCCCGCCACACGCTGCAACCCCTTCTCCATGGTGAGCCCCGAGTACGGCTGCAACACGACAATCACCGTGATGGTCACCCAGTACCAGTGATTGAGCCCCAGCCCCTCCGCGAGCGCCGTGGCCACCGTCGCGGTGAGCCCCAGCCGCAGCGCGTGCCGGAAGACCACCGACTCCGGCGTCAGGTGGTCGCGCAGCACCTTCCACCACGAGCGCGTCCGCCCCGGCTCCAACCCCAGCGGCTTCGTGTCCCGCTCCGGCAGCGGCTCGCCACTCTCCAGCCGGGACGCCACATCCAGCGCCACCGCGCTGTACTCCCGCAGCCGCCCCAGGAGCCCCGCCACGTGCGAGTACTGAGCGCGCGCCGGCTCCGGCAGTCCCCCGTCCGCATGGAGCACCCGCGTCACCCGCTCCGCGTCCCACGACGACGGCACCGGCACCGTGCCCCGCACCAGCGAGCCCACCACGCCCCGCAGGTCCACCGCCAACGCGCCCAGCGCGTGCTGCGCCTCGATGCGGGCCGTGCGGCACGCGCCCTGACGTGGCGCCTCGTCCAGCGCCTCCGACATCGCCGTGAGCAAGAGCGACAGCGCGTCCGCGTCCTCCAGCAACACCAGCAGGTGCTCGCCCCGGCCACTCTCCTCCTGCCGTCCCTGGCGCGTGGCACCCAGCGTCGCGCGCGCCGTCTCCAGCGACCGCCGCATGCGCGCGGCCCGCTGCACCGCCTCCCACGTCCCCACGCGCGAGGGCCCCTCCATGGGCCAGCCCGCGACCGCGTCCGCGACGTCCGCCAGCTCCTCGTAACAGGCCGCGATGGCCAGCCGCGCCGGGCGGTAGGGCCTGAGCGGCCACAGCACCAGCGCCAGGAACATGGACCACAGGCCGCCCGCGACGAAGTACGCCGCCTGCGACAGCACGGCTTCCGGCCCACGCTGCGGCAGGGCCAGCGACACCACGAACAGGTTCGCCAGCAGCATGCCCACGATGCCCGGCGTGTCCCCGAAGCTGCGCGCGAAGCCGCACGCCGTCACCCAGAAGAACGTCAGCGCCACGTCCACCCAGAAGGGACTCGGCAGCGCGATGATGAACCCCACCAACGCGCCCAGCACCGTCATCGCCCCCATGGCCCGAGCGCGCGTGCGGTACGGCCCGCCCTTGTCCACCAGCGCGACGAAGAGCCCGGCCATGCCCGCCCAGGACACCGCGGGCTGCGACAGGAGCGCGGAGATGAGCAGCGGGCCCCCCAGCGCCAGCCCCGTGCGCAACCCCGCCGACACCGCGGGCCGGCCCGGCTGGAAGCGGAAGAGGCCCGCGACATGACGGGGCAGGTGTCCCCGGGCCGCACGCCCTCGGGGTGCCACCCAGCCGTCCGCCACCGTCTCGCCTCCGTCCCCGCGCATCCCCGCTCCTTCCCCGGGTGAACGTCCCCTGGAGGAAGAAGATGGGGTGCGCGAGCGCCGGATTCCGCCCCTGCCCGCTCGCATGCACGACGAACGGGCCAAAGGCGGCCAGGCGGTCAGCTGCGCTGCGCGTAGTACTCGACGATGAACGGCTCGTTCACGTCCACGGGGATCTCCTCACGCTCGGGCAGCCGCACGTAGCGCATGCCCTCCCCTGCCCCCAGGACCTGCACGTACGCGGGCACCTGCCGGGACTTCATCCGGCCGAAGGCGTCCTGCACCGCCGCGAGCTTCAGGTGCTCCGCATGGAAGCGCACCTCGTTGCCCGGCTTGAGCCGGATGCTCGGGATGTCCGCGCGCTTGCCGTTCACCTGGAAGTAGCCGTGGCGCACGAACTGCCGAGCCTGCCGGATGCTCGTGGCCAGCCCCGCGCGCAGCACCAGCGCGTCCAGCCGGCTCTCCAGCAGCTGCATCAACACCTTGCCCGTGTTACCCGGGGACCGGCGCGCTTCCAGGAAGGCGCTGCGGCACTGCTTCTCCAGCAGGCCGTAGTACAGCTTCAGCTTCTGCTTCTCCCGCAGCCGCTGCGCGAAGTCGCTCACCGACACGCGCGCCGTCGCCCCGTGCTGACCCGGCGGATACGGCCTGCGCAGCACCGGGTCCTTGTCAGGGTCCTTCGCGGTGATGCGCGACAGGGGGATGCCAAGCCGCCGACACATCTTTCCACGGGGTCCCAGTTCACGAGCCACGGTGCGTTCCTCCGGCCTTCCTGTTGGGTCGAGCTAAGTTGAAATTGATAATCACTATCAATTTCAATAACCACAAAGGGAGCGACCGGTCAAGCTTCCAGACACGGGGGGTGGGTGGACGGCCGTGCACAGGCAGGGTGAAAATGAACGGAAATACAACCCCGAGCACCTGCTTACCTACCGGTCGGAATGTGCTTCTGGGGCGGATGTAGGACGAACACTTCACCTGTGAATTCATGAGTTTGGACCCACTCATGATCGTGTAAGCAACAGCCCACACGCAACATTGGAACGGCTGACACGAGAATCAATTTGTCCGCTTCACCTGCCCCCCGAAAGCCCGCCCCCATGGCCCTGCGCACCGACCTGTCGAAGCCCGTTGTTGCCACCCAGAACCGCACCGACACGAAGCCGGTGAACACCGTGAAGCCCCAGGGCCCGGTGGGCATGAGCTCGCAGTCCAGCTTCAGCACGGGCGCGCCCTCCAAGGCGAAGGCCACGGTGGCGCTGAACGGCGTGGGCCAGAAGCTGACGCCGGGCCCGGTGGACCTCACCAGCCCCCAGGCGCAGCAGGCCGTGCAGCAGACGGTGTCGTACGTGAACCAGAAGAACCCGCAGCTGACGGGCATCACGGGCGGCACGTCGTTCTCGCCGCGCTCGGTGGAGCGCGACCAGCTGGGCATGACGCACGTGCGCATGGACCGCATGCACGAGGGCCTGAAGGTCGCCGGTGAGCAGATCATCGGCCACCTGGACGCGAAGGGTCAGTTCGACAGCCTGACGGGCGACGTGTCCAACGTCCCGGTGGGCATTGGCAAGGCGCCCACGAAGCTGACCGCGAAGGACGCGCTGGCCGTGGCGCAGAAGGACTTCAACGGCGAGACGTCCAAGGCGCCCACCGCGGAGAAGGTCATCGTCAAGGGCAAGGACGGCCAGTACCACGCCGCCTACCACGTGACGCTCACCGACACGAAGGTGTCCAGCGGCAAGGACCCGCGCTCGATGAACTACTTCATCGACGCGAACACCGGCGAGTCCCTCAAGCAGTACAACACGCTGAGCCACCTGGACCGCACGACCAACGCCAGGCGCGCCGATGGCACCTCGGGCACGCCCGCGCAGACGCCCACCACCCCGACGACGCCCACGACTCCGGGCACGGGCCGCGTGGCGGACGACCAGACGATGTACAGCGGCAAGGTCGACATCCAGACCACGAAGAACAAGGACGGCACGTTCTCCCTGGACGACAAGACGCGCGGCAAGGGCATCGTGACGTACGACGCGAAGAACCGCGAGGAAGCGTCCGGCACCACGGGCTTCACCGACAACAACGACGTCTGGGGCGAGAAGACCGACCCGTCGCGCGCCGCCACCGCGGTGGACGCGCACTACGGCGCGGAGATGACCTACGACTTCTACAAGGAGATCCTCGGCCGCGACTCCATCGACGGCAAGGGTGAGAAGCTCGTCTCCTACGTCCACACCGACGTGAACCTGGTGAACGCGTTCTGGGACGGCGAGAAGATGCAGTACGGCGACGGCGACGGGAAGGACTCCGGCCCGCTCACCACGCTGGACATCGCCGGCCACGAAATCACCCACGGCCTCACGGAGCGCACCGCGGGCCTGGAGTACGAGGGTGAGTCCGGCGGCCTCAACGAGTCCTTCAGCGACATCATGGGCACCGGCGTGGAGTGGTTCGCCAGCCAGAAGAACAGCGCGGTGAAGTTCGACTGGGCGGTGGGCGAGGACGCGTGGACGCCCAAGAACGGCGACAACACGGACGCCCTCCGCTACATGAACGACCCGACGGCGGACGGCTACTCCATCGACAACTACAAGAACTTCCCGAAGATGACGGAGGTCCACGGCTCCAGCGGCATCGCGAACAACGCCTTCTTCCTCCTCACCGAGGGCGGCAAGAACAAGACGTCCGGCATCGAGGTGAAGGACGGCATCGGCATGGAGAAGAGCCTCAAGGTCTTCGGCCGCGCGCTCACCACGTACATGACGCCGCAGACGAACTTCTCCCAGGCCCGCGCCGCCACCATCAAGGCCGCCACGGACCTGTACGGCAAGGACTCCGTCGAGGCGAAGAAGGTCGCCGAGGCCTGGACCGCCGTCGGCGTGACCAAGTAGTCCGCTGAGCTTTCAGGCCCGGATGGGAGCCCTGCGCTCCCGTCCGGGCCTTTTTCGTTTCACTGCTTCGCCAGGGCGGCCTTCTGTTCGGCCTTCGTGTCCCGGACGTGCTCGCCGGAGACGTCCACCGTCACCTCGTGGAGCGTGCCGGTGAACTCGAAGGGCGCGCGGTAGCGCTGGCTGACGGGCGAGTTCTCGTCCCGGCCGCAGGTGAGCCCCTCTCCCAGGCTGATGGCCACCGGCATGGTCGCGTCGATGGTGCTCTGCGCCACCAGGTCGCCGTTGATGTAGAGCCGGCCGCGGCCGGGCGCGCCCCGCCCCACCTTCAGGTCGGGCTTGCCGGTGGGCTCGAACTCGAACCGCAGCTGCGAGCGTCCCTCCGGCACGTCCACCGCCGACTCGATGTGGAACTCCTGCTCGCCGAGGTAGTTGTAGGCGTAGTGCAGCTTGTGGTCCTGGATGAAGAGTGAGTAGCCGCCGGTGAGGCCGCCGTGGCTGAGCAGCACGCCCTCCGTGTCCCGCGTCACCTCCGCGTCGGCGGTGATGGTGTGGGGCCGGTTGAGCACGTGCACCGCCGCGTTCTCCGGCGCGGGCGACGTGTGCGGCCGGTACACGTAGCGCGTGCGGTCCTTCGTGAGCTGCGGGCGCTCCATGGCGAACACGGCGCGGGTGGGCGACGCGAGCGGCAGCACCTGGTAGCGCCCGGCTTCGGCGTACCAGAGGGCGATCATCTCGATGAGCTTGCCCCGGTGCGCCTCCGCCACGTTCTTCGTCTCGGAGCAGTCTTCCGCCACGTGGTACAGCTCCCAGCCGTGCGTATCCAGCTCGCGCAGCCGGTCCTCGTCGAGCAGTGACTCACCGAAGCCCTCTCCGGCCTCCTTGAAGGACGGGCCGGGGAACGGGCACACCGCGCGCCAGCCGTCGTGGTAGATGGCGCGCGAGCTGAACATCTCGAAGTACTGCGTGCGGTGTCGGCCAGGCGCGTTCCCGTCGTTGAACGTGTGCTTGAAGCTGACGCCTTCGATGGGTGACTGGGTGACGCCGCGGATCTCCGCCAGCGGCTCCAGGCCCAGGCAGTCCAGCACCGTGGGCACCATGTCGATGGCGTGCGCGTACTGCGTGCGAACCTCGCCCTTCGCCTGGATGCCCTGGGGCCAGTGGACGAGGAACGGGTCGGTGGTGCCGCCGCGGTACGTCTCCCGCTTCCAGCGGCGGAACGGCGTGTCCCCCGCCCAGGCCCAACCCCACGGGTAGTGGTTGAAGTGCTTCGGGCCGCCCAGGTCCTCCAGTGCCGCCAGGTTCTGCTCCAGGGACTCCGGCGCGTTGTTGAAGAACTTCAGCTCGTTCACGGAGCCGTGCGGCCCGCCCTCCGCGCTGGCCCCGTTGTCGGACAGCACCATGATGAGCGTGTTGTCCAACTCGCCGGTGTCCTCCAGGAACTTCAGCAGCCGGCCGATGTGGTGGTCCGTGTGCTCCAGGAAGCCCGCGAAGACCTCCATCATGCGTGAGTAGAGGTGCTTCTCCTCCGGCGGCAGCGAGCCCCAGTCCTGCACGTCCGGGTCATGCCGGGACAGCTGCGTGCCCCGGGGAACCACGCCCAGCTCCAGCTGCTTCTGGAACACCTTCTGGCGGTAGGCGTCCCAGCCGTCGTCGAACTGGCCCGCGTAGGCGTCCGCCCACTCGCGGGGGACGTGGTGGGGCGCGTGCATGGCGCCGGTGGCGAAGTAGAGGAAGAAGGGCTTGTCGGGCGCGACCTGCTTGGTGTCCGCGATGCAGTCCATGGCGCGGTCCACCAGGTCCGGGGTGAGGTGGTAGCCCTCTTCCGGAGTGCCGGGCGGGCGGATGGCGTGGTTGTCGTGGACGAGGTCCGGGTAGTACTGGTGCGTGTCCCCGCCCAGGAAGCCGTAGAAGCGCTCGAAGCCGCGGCCCAACGGCCAGCGCGAGTACGGCCCGGCGGCGCTCGTCTGCTCTGCGGGGGTCAGGTGCCATTTGCCAATGGCATACGTGTTGTAGCCGGCCTCCATCAGCATCTCGGAGAGGAAGCCATTCTCGAAGGGGATGGTGCCGTTGTAGCCGGGGTAGCCCAGCGACGTTTCGGTGATGGTGCCCATCCCGTTGGAGTGGTGGTTGCGGCCGGTGAGGATGCACGAGCGCGTGGGCGAGCACAGCGCGGTGGTGTGCATGTTGTTGTAGAGCAGCCCGCCTTGCGCCAGCCGGTCCAGGTTCGGCGTGCGGATGGGCGAGCCGTAGCAGCCCAGGTGCCCGAAGCCCATGTCATCCAGGATGATGAACAGGACGTTGGGCGCGCCGGGCTTCGAGCGCAGGGGAGACGGCCACGCGGGAGACGACTGCTCCCAGGTGCGGCCGATGACGCCGGGAAACGGACTGCCGGGTTTGTATTCCTTGAGGGACATGTGCGGGCGCGCCTCCACGCGGCGAGAAACGTTCTCGTGCGTGAGGTGCATCGCCCCCGGAGGCAGCGAATCTGCCCTCGGGACGGAGGCGGCCGGACCCAGGCCCTGGCCGCCTCCTGCTTCACACCCCGCTCACGTCACGGGGAACGGGTTGCGTTCGTGGAACTGGCGCTGGTGGAAGTACGGGTACGGCCAGGGCGTGGTGCTGGCGGCGTCCAGCGTGGCCACCTGCGCGGGCGTGAGGTTCCAGCCGATGGCGCCCAGGTTCTGGCGCAGCTGCTCCTCCGTGCGCGCGCCGATGATGACGTTGGACACGGTGGGCCGCTGGAGCAGCCAGTTGAGCGCCACCTGCGGCACCGTCTTGCCCGTCTCCTGGGCCACGGCGTCGAGCGCGTCCACGACCTTGAAGAGGTACTCCTCCGGCACCTGCGGGCCACCGGCCGCGGTGGCGGGGTTGTTGAGGCGGCTGGTCTCCGGCTTCGGCGCGCCCCGGCGCAGCTTGCCGGTGAGCCGGCCCCAGCCCAGCGGGCTCCACACCACCGCGCCCACCTTCTGGTCCTGCGCGAGCGGCATCAGCTCCCACTCGTAGTCGCGGCCCACGAGCGAGTAATAGGCCTGGTGGGCCACGTAGCGCGCCAGGTTGTAGCGCTCCGACACGGCCAGCGACTTCATCAGGTGCCAGCCGGAGAAGTTGGAGCAGCCGAGGTAGCGGATCTTCCCCGCGCGCACGAAGCCGTCCAGCGTGTTGAGGACCTCCTCCACGGGCGTCACCGCGTCGAAGGCGTGGAGCTGGAACAGGTCGATGTAGTCCGTCTTCAACCGGCGCAGCGAGGCCTCCACGGCGCGCGTGAGGTGGAAGCGCGAGGAGCCCACGTCGTTGGGCCCCGTGCCCGCGCGGAAGGTGGCCTTGGTGGAGATGATGGCCTTGTCGCGCCGGCCCTCCAGCGCCTTGCCGAGAATCTCCTCCGCGAGCCCGGCGGAGTAGCCGTCCGCGGAGTCGAACATGTTCACGCCCGCGTCCAGCGCGATGTCCACGAGCCGCGTGGCCTCCTTCACGTCGCTGGAGCCGAAGCCCTTGAAGAAATCACCAGCGCCACCGAACGTGCCCGTGCCCAGACTGAGGACGGGGACCTTGAAACCAGAACCACCCAGCTGCCGGTACTCCATGACGTTCACCTCGTGACGAAGCGGGAGGAAAGGCGGCCCACGTAACGGGCCGTGGCGCGGCGCGCAACCGTCGTTTCGCGACGCGCGTGATGCTTGAAGCGGAGCGTGGGGGCGCCCATCATGCGCGCGCCTTCCCGGGTGGGGAGGAAGGGGTCCAGGTCTCACGTGAGCACGTCCGCGCCACCCGCATCCGGCCGTCCGCCCATCCTGCGGGCATTGGGCTATCTGCGCCGCTATCGCCTGGAGGCGCTGGGCGCGCTGCTGTCGCTGCTGCTCGTCTCCGTGGCGAACCTGGGCGCGCCGCAGATGATCCGCATCGCCATCGACCACGGGCTCGCGCGCGGGGAGATACGGCCCGTGTGGCTGGCGGTGGGAGGCCTGGTCGCCATCGCGCTGGGGCGCGGCCTGTTCAACTTCCTGCAGGGCTACCTGGCGGAGCGCGCGTCGCAGGGCGTGGCGTTCGACCTGCGCGACGCGCTCTTCGCGCGCATCCAGCGGCTGTCCTTCAGCTACTACGACCAGGCGCAGACGGGGCAGCTGCTCACGCGGCTGACGAGCGACGTGGAGGCGGTGCGCACCTTCGTGGGCAGCGGCGTGGTGCAGTTCGCCGCGGCGGCGGCGATGCTGGTGGGCTGCGCGGGGCTGCTGCTGTACCTGGATCCGGTGCTGGCGCTGGCGGCGCTGAGCACCGTGCCGCCCATCCTGTGGGTGCTGCGCCGGTTCATGCAGCGGATGCGTCCGCTGTTCGGCCAACTGCAGGCGCTGCTGGGCTCGCTCAACACCACGCTGCAGGAGGACCTGCGCGGGCTGCGCGTGGTGCGAGCCTTCTCCGGCGAGGCGCGGGAGCTGGAGCGCTACGGGAAGACCAACGCGGAGCTGAAGGAGAAGAACCTGCGGGTGGTGGACGCGCTGGCCGGCAACTTCCCCCTGGTCACCTTCATCGCCAGCATGGGAACGCTGATGGTGGTGGGCGTGGGAGGCTGGCGCATCCTCCATCAGAAGCTGACGCTGGGAGAGCTGGTGGCCTTCATCAGCTACCTGACCTTCCTGTTGATGCCCCTGATGACGCTGGGCTTCTTCGCGGCCAGCATGTCGCGAGCGAGCGCGTCCGCGCAGCGCCTCTTCGAGCTGCTCGACACGGCGGTGGAGGTGGCGGACCGTCCGGGCGCGGTGCCACTGCCTCCATTGCAGGGCCGCATCGAGCTGCGCGACGTGCGCTTCCGCTACGCGGGCAGCGACCGCGAAATCCTGCGCGGCGTGAGCGTGACGTTGGAGCCAGGGCAGCTGGTGGCGGTGCTCGGCACCACCGGCTCCGGCAAGAGCACGCTCATCAACCTGCTGCCGCGCTTCTACGACGTCACCGGGGGCGCGGTGCTGCTGGACGGACATGACGTGCGGGACGTGACGCTCGCGAGCCTGCGCTCGCAGATGGGCGTGGTGCTCCAGGACGCGCTGCTGTTCTCCGGAACGGTGCGGGAGAACATCGCCTACGGGCGCCCGGAGGCGACGCAGGCCCAGGTGGAGGCCGCGGCGGAGGCGGCCCAGGCGGCGGAGTTCATCCGCGAGTTGCCGCAGGGCTACGACACGCTGGTGGGCGAGCGCGGCGTGGGGCTCTCCGGTGGGCAGCGGCAGCGGCTGGCCATCGCGCGGGCACTGCTCACGGATCCGCGCCTGCTCATCCTGGACGACAGCACGTCCGCGGTGGACGCGCGCACGGAGACCGCCATCCAGGGCGCGCTGGACGCGCTGATGCGGGACAAGCGCAGGACGGCCATCGTCATCGCCCAGCGCATCAGCACCGTGCGGGACGCGGACCTCATCCTGGTGCTGGACGAGGGGCGCATCGCCGCGAAGGGGCGCCATGAAGAGCTGAAGGCCTCCAGCGAGCTGTACAACGACATCCTCGGGTCGCAGCTACAGCCGCCGCGTCAGGAGGAGGTGGCATGAGGCGGCCTGGAAGCATCGAGGCGATGGCGGAGCTGGAGATGGGCCGCGCGAAGCACCGCGGGAAGGTGCTGCGCCGGCTGCTGGGCGAGCTGCGTCCGCACGCGGGCACGCTCACCGTGGCGATGGTCTTCATCCTGGTGGGCGCGGCGTGCCAGGCGCTGGGGCCGTACCTGATGAGCCGGGCCATCGACCACGACATCGGCTCGGGGGACGGCTGGGGGCTGTTGCGGACGATGGGGGTGCTGTTCGTCGTCTACGTCGTGGGATTGCTGACGCAGCAGGCGCAGACGCGGCGGGTGGGCCACACGGGGCAGCACGTCCTGTCGGACCTGCGCCTGCGCCTCTTCGCGCGGCTCCAGCAGCTGCCGCTGTCGTGGTTCGACCGCCGGCCGCTGGGCGACCTGATGAGCCGGATGCTCAGCGACGTGGACACGCTCAACCAGCTCTTCGCGCAGGGGCTGACGCAGCTGCTGGGGTCGCTGCTGGGGCTGGTGGGCGTGCTCGTCGCGATGTTCGCGCTCAACTGGCGCCTGGCGCTGGCGTGCTTCTCCCTCATCCCCGCCATCGTGCTCACCACGTGGTTCTTCGCGTCGCGGGCGCGCAATGCCTACCGCAAGACGCGGCAGACGGTGGGCGACGTGACGGCGAACCTCCAGGAGGAGATTGGAGGCGTGCGGCAGGCGCAGGCCTTCAACCGCACGGAGAAGAACATCGAGCGATTCCGTGACAGGAACGCGGCCAACCGCGACGCGAACGTGGCGGCGGTGGGCATCACGTCCGCGTTCTCGCCGGCCATCGACCTGCTCTCCACGCTGTCCACGGCGCTGGTGATTGGCTACGGCGGCGCGCTGGCACTGAGCGGGCAGCTCACGGTGGGCGGCGTGGCGGCGTTCCTCATCTACGTGCAGCAGTTCTTCCGGCCGGTGCAGCTGGCCGCGTCCGTGGCCGCGCTGATGCAGTCCGCGCTGGCGGGGGCGGAGCGCATCTTCTCCATCCTCGACGAGACCACGGAGCCACCGGACGTATCGGGCGCGGTGGAGCTGGGACCGCTCCAGGGCCAGGTGGTGTTCGAGGGCGTGTCCTTCGGCTACGACGCGGCGAGGCCGGTGCTGCGCGACGTGTCCTTCCACCTGGAGCCCGGCCAGACGCTTGCGTTGGTGGGGCGAACGGGCGCGGGCAAGACGACGGTGGCCAGCCTGGTGCCGCGCTTCTACGACGTGACGGGGGGCACGGTGCGCGTGGATGGGCACGACGTACGCCAGGTGACGCGCGCGAGTCTGCGCCGGCAGATGGCCATGGTGCTCCAGGAGCCGTTCCTCTTCAGCGGCAAGGTGGCGGACAACATCGCCTATGGGAAGGCGGACGCCACCCGCGAGGACGTGGAGGCGGCGGCGAAGGCGGTGCACGCGCACGACTTCATCACCCAACTGCCGCAGGGCTACGACACCGTGCTGGGCGAGGGCGGCGCGACGCTCAGTCAGGGGCAGCGGCAGTTGCTCGCGTTCGCTCGCGCGGTCATCGCCAATCCGCGGGTGCTCATCCTGGACGAGGCGACGGCGAACATCGACACGCGCACGGAAGCGCTCATCCAGCTGGCGTTGGGGCAGCTGTTGTCCGGCCGCACAAGCATCGTCATCGCGCACCGGCTCAACACCATCCGCCACGCGGACCTCATCCTGGTGCTGGAGCACGGCACCGTGGTGGAGCGCGGCAACCACGAAGAGCTGCTCGCGAAGGGCGGGCACTACGCGGAGCTGTACCACCAGCAGTTCCGCGACACGCCGGAGCCGACGGTCAAGGCGCTGGGCTGAGCGCGCCGCAGCCCGGTCCTCCAAACCCATCCGCCTCTTCGCTGCGGGGGCTCCACCTCTGTGCCGGGCGGAAACATGCACCCACGGCGCTCGGACGTGGCTCGCTGGGCCGTCTCCGGCATTTTGGTTCCCGACAGGCCTGCATCTCGCTTGCACGGCTGGCCGCCCTTCGTTACCCAGCGGCCGAGGGTGCGGCCCCGGCGGCATGCGCTTCGCGGTGGCGATCTCCAGCATTCATTGCGTTGGAGCCGGACGCGCCCCTCTTCACCCCTTCAGGGAGCAGGCATGGCAGGCAGTCGAGGGACAGCGTTGGTGACGGGCTCGTCCGCGGGAATTGGCGCGGTGTACGCACGGCGGCTGGCGGCGCTCGGGTATGACCTGGTCCTGGTCGCTCGGAGGGAGGAGCGGCTGAAGACGCTGGCGGCGGAGCTGACGGCGGCGCATGGCATCCGCGCGGAGGTGCTGCGGGCGGACCTCACGGTGCACGCGGACCTTCAGCGGGTGGCCGGGCGCGCGGCGGGCGAGGACCTCACCCTGCTCATCAACAACGCGGGCGTGGGTGGCTATGGCCCCTTCGCGCAGGTGGAGCCCTCGGCGCTGGAAGGACTGGCGAACCTGCACATGATGGCGCCGATGCTGGCCACGCGCGCGGCGCTGCCCGGCATGCTGGCGCGGGGCAAGGGCGCGGTCATCAACGTCGCCTCCCTGCTCGCCTTCTCCGGTGCGATGCCGCCGGGTCCCCTGCCCCACCGGGCTACCTACGCGGGCGCGAAGGCGTTCCTCGTCCACTTCACCCGCACGCTCGCGGGAGAGCTGCGCGGCACGCCCGTGGTGGCGCAGGTCGTCTGCCCGGGCATGACCTTCACGGAGTTCAACGGTGGCTATCCCGGCACCATGTCACCAGAGGACGTCGTCACCGCGTCGCTCGTCGCGCTGGAGCGCGGTGAGACGGTCTGCATCCCCGGACTGGAGGCAGCGGAGGCCCTCACTGCCCTGGAGAAGGCGGAGGCAGGACTGCTGCGTGGGGCGACCCATGCATTGGCTGGGCGGTACCGGACGGCCTGAAACGCATTTACTGCACATGCATCCATTCAGGCATTCATCTGCACGGAGGAAGCACTCATGAGCGGAACCTCGACGCGACCCGCGGAGAAGAGCGGCACCTTCAAGCTGGGCGGAGATTTGCCCGTCCACCGGCTGGGCTACGGCGCCATGCAGCTCACGGGCCCTGGCATCTGGGGCCCGCCCAAGGACCGGGCGGAGGCGGTGCGCGTGTTGCGCCGCGCGCTGGAGCTGGGCGTGGACTTCATCGACACGGCGGACTCCTACGGCCCCTACGTCAGCGAGGAGATCATCGCGGAGGCACTGCACCCCTACGCCAAGGGCGTGGTGGTGGCGACGAAGGCGGGCCTGGTGCGCACGGGGCCCAACGAGTGGCATCCGGTGGGCGCGCCGAAGTACCTGCGCCAGCAGCTGGAGATGTCGCTGCGCCGGCTGAAGCTGGAGCGCATCGACCTGTACCAGCTGCACCGCATCGACCCGAAGGTCCCGGTGGAGGAGTCGCTGGGCGAGCTGAAGGCGCTGCAGAAGGAAGGGAAGATCCGCCACATCGGCCTGTCGGAAGTGTCGGTGGAGGAGATTGAGCGGGCACGCAAGGTGGTGGACATCGTGTCGGTGCAGAACCGGTACAACCTGACCGACCGCGTGCACGAGAAGGTGTTGGACTACTGCGAGAAGGAGAACCTGGGTTTCATCCCCTGGTTCCCGCTGGCGACGGGCGGTCTGGCGAAGCCGGGGAGCACGCTCGACTCCGTGGCGAAGAAGCACAACGCGACGCCCGCGCAGATTGCCCTCTCCTGGCTGCTGGAGCGCTCGCCGGTGATGCTGCCCATCCCGGGCACGTCCTCCGTGAAGCACCTGGAGGAGAACGTCGCGGGCGCGGAGGTGAAGCTCAACAAGGACGAGCTGGCCGCAGTGGACGCGCAGGCATCCGGGCGCTGAAGCATCAGCCCTGGTTCGCTTGAAGCACCCCACCGGCCCACGGGCGGATGGGGTGCTCGCGGCACTTCACGTGGCGAGCGTCCGCCGGCCACGAATCTTCGTGAACGCGTGCGAGCTCAGATAGGCATAGCTCTGGGGTGCGCGCAGCTCCGGTGAGATATCTCCCAGCGGGAAGGGCTTCGCGAAGACGTGGACCTTTCCCACCTGGATCGCGACGCCCCCCTCGCATCGCGAGAAGTAGCGGTCGTAGTCCTCCTTCAGGATGCCCCCCACCCTCGAGTAGCGGCGCCAGAGCTGCTCGGGAGCGGCCTCGTCGATGCCCAGGATGTCGAAGAAGCCGACGACCTGCTTCACCGGGCTGGAGGAGTAGACGACGACGTGTGAGACCTCCCTGCGGAAGGCGCGCTTGCGGAACTCGACGCGCTTGAGCCCTTCCAGGATGGGCGTCGCATACCGGGGCTGGATGGGCAGCAGGACTACAGACCGAGGCGTTGGCGAAGCCACTCACGACCTCCCTGCTGCACCGTGGTGATGGACTGCGGAGGGCCGTTGAGCACTCCATGACGACAGAGGTCACCGAGAGGAATGGGCTCCTTCAGGATGGCCGCTTGTCGGAAGAGGATGACGAGCACTTCGCCATTCGAGCACAGCACCTGCATGTCGCGAAGGGGGAACACCGTGCGTTTTCCCACCGTGGCGGCGATCTCTTCGGCATTCGCGGACACCAGCGTCTGCTCGGCGATGCCCACGACCGTCACGGCCTTCTGGGAGTGGCTCAGGTAGAACAGCAGCGACGCACCAGGCTCTATCTGCCGGATCAACGCCCGGCACAGGTACGCCTTTCGCAGGCCATTCCCAAAGGGATGGATGCCGGGCTCCAGCGACAACTGCGCGTCCGCGTCCGGGAAGAGCAGGTGATGGAACTTGGGCTCGATGGGGATGATGAAGGACGGCACATCGAACTTCATCGCGGGCGGCCCGTGGCGCACGTGAAAGTCGAGCGGCGAAAGCGCTTCGAGCGCATCTCCTGTACGCATTCGTTTTACGAGGACGAATTCGCCAGATTCCGTACGCCCTTCCACCTGGAATCCGAAATCCTCGAACATGGCGATGAGCGCGCCCTGGCGCTCGTAGGCCGTCACGTAGACGAAATCGTGCCCGTTCTTCGAAACGTGCTCGAAGACGCTCTTGAGCAGAAGCTCGCCCAGGCGTCGCCCCTGATGCTCGGGCGCGACCTTGAACGTGCAGAGCTTCAGCGTGCGCCCCTTGAAGGCCAGGACGCCCTCCTCATCCTTGATGAGGCACAGCGCGGCCAGATGACGCCCCTGCCCCCGCACCACCCAGCATCGTCGGTGGTCCATCTGGCATTTGCGGAACCAACCATCGAACGACGGGTAGTCCCCTCGGAGGCTGTCGAGGAAAGGATCCTCCGCGTCGACGTCATGCGCGAACGTGAACTCCACCGCTGGCGGAGGCCGGGCGAACCTGGCTCGCAAGCCCTGCACCATGGCGAGGGCTTCGCCGACCGTGACAATGCGTTCCTTCAGTCCGATGCGCTTCGCCTTCCGGTGGATGCGCAGGTCTTCAGTCACCAGGACGCCCACAGCATTGGACCGAACAGCGGCCAACAGCTGGTGGTCCACCCAATCATTCGAGTGGAGTGCAGGGCTCCCCAGAACCTCGTCCCAGCTTGTGGGAACGGGAGGCGGCGCAGGAAGAGGGAGGTATTTGCCGAGCAACAACTCGCGAAGCCAGCGGCGTGCCTCGTCGCGGTCCCTCTCGACATCCACCTTGATGGCTGGATGGATGAAGAGCTGATAGCCAGCCTCTTCAATGGCGCTTACCAGCCGGGTCGCGGGCTCCATCATTGCCTCAACCTGTTCGGGCGAGGTGGGCTCCAATGGAATCAAGACATTCGTATCGATCAAGAGCTTCGTGACATCCCCCTTACTGCTGTCATGAAGCGTGAAGCCTACTCACGCGTCTGACACCCGTCACTTCCGCTTCACGTAACGCAGGAGGAGCGTCACCAGCTCCTCCTGGAGCAGCCCCTGGGACAGGGACTCGGGGCGCTCCACCACGGCGCGGTGGATGACCGCGTGGGACACCGTGTCGATGAGCCACAGGGCCAGCTCCGGGTCCGGCACGTCCGTGCGGAATTGGCTCAGGGCCTCCAGCATGGGCGCGTCCTCCGGACCCCACTTCCTGGGGGGACGTGATGGCAGCTCCTCCGTCAGCGCGTGGTGCAGCTTCGGATTCACCGCGTGCGCCGCGAAGCCCAGCGCCACCAGCGTCCGGATGAGGTCCTCCAGCGTCTTGAACTTCCGCGTCGACAGCACCTCTCGGGCGGCGGCGCGCTGCTCCTTCACGTGCCGGCGCGACACCTCCACCACCAGTGCCTCCTTGCCTGGGAAGAACTGGTACAGCGATGCCACGTTCACGCCCGCTCGCTCCGCGATGCGGTTCGTCGTCAGCTTCGCGTAGCCGTCGCGCACCAGAATGTCAGCAGTCGCCTGCACCAACGCGTCCACCGTCGCTCGCGAGCGCTCCTGCGTGGGTGTCTTCCGAGGGGAAAGCTTCGCGCGCGGCATGCCGGACTCCTGGGACGGGAACGCAAGCTGACAACATAAGCGCTTCCTTACATTCTTGTCTCCGTCGCCGCTGGTCCGCGACAGGAGACCTTCCATGCCCGATTCCATCCTGCCGGTGCTCGTCATTGGCGCCGGCCCCACCGGCCTGACGCTCGCGTGTGACCTCGCTCGCCGGGGCGTTCGCGTGCGCATCGTGGACGCGGCCCCGCGGCCCTTCGTCGGCTCTCGCGGCAAGGGGCTTCAGCCTCGCACGCTGGAGGTGCTGGACGACCTGGGCGTGATCGATGCCGTGCTCGCCGCGGGCACCACCTACCCCCGCATGCGCATCCACTGGCGGCGCTTCGTCGTGGGGCGCTGGACCATGATGACTCCCCGCGCCGCGACCCCGGACGTGCCCTACCCCAATGGATGGCTCGTGCCCCAGGCCCGCACCGAGGGCATCCTGCGCGACCGGCTGGCGTCGCTGGGCGTCACGGTGGAGTTCGGCACCGCGCTCACCGGCTTCACCCAGGACGGCACCAGCGTCTCCGCCACCCTCTCGCGTGACGGCACGGAGGAGACCGTCCGCGCGGAGTACCTCGTCGGCGCGGACGGAGGACACAGCCGCGTGCGCAAGGAACTGGGGCTGGTCCTCCATGGCGTCACCCATGAGGAGGAGCGCATGGTCGTGGGCGACGTGCGCGTGGAGGGCCTGGCACACACGCACTGGCACGTGTGGCCCTTCGCGAAGCGCGGCATGGTGGCGCTGTGTCCCCTCCCCGGCGCGGACCGCTTCCAGCTCGTCCTCCAGGTGAAGCCCGGCGACACCGTGCCGGAGCTCACCGAGGCCGCGCTCCACCAGCGCATCCAAGAGACCGCGCGCCCCGGCTCCAGGCTGCGCCTGCACGACGCGAGCTGGCTGTCCTTGTATCGCCCCAGCACGCGCATGGTGGATCGCTACCGCGTGGGCCGCGTCTTCATCGCGGGCGACGCCGCGCACGTGCACCCGCCCACCGGCGGCCAGGGACTCAACACCGGCGTGCAGGACGCCTACAACCTGGGCTGGAAGCTGGGCCACGTGCTCCAGGGCGCGGATCCGGCCCTGCTCGACACCTACGAGGCGGAGCGACTGCCCGTCGCCGCGCGTGTGCTCGGGCTGTCCTCGAAGCTGTACGAAGGAATGCGGCAGGGACGCATGAAGGCCATGAAACGGGGCGACGAGGAGCGGCAATTGGGCTTGAGCTATCGCGGAGGCCCCCTCGCCCCGGAACTCCCCGGCGACACGTCCCGGGTGCAGGCCGGAGACCGCGCCCCGGACGCGCCCTGCGTGGATGCCCACGGCGAACCTGTCCGACTGTCGGACAGGTTTCGAGGTCCCCACTGGACGCTGCTCGCCTTCGGATCCGCGCTCCAGGAGGTCGATGCCTGGGCTCGCTCACGCTCCGGTGACACCGTGCGCGTCGCCCGTGTCCTCCCCAAGGGCTCGACGGTCAGCACCGACGCATTGCTCGACACCGACGGCCATGCGCACCGGGCCTACGACGTGCCCCCGAACGCGGGTGCGCTCATCCTGGTGCGTCCGGATGGCTACGTGGGCCACGCGTCCCGGCCCGGCGACCTCTTGGCCCTGGAGCAATTCATGACGCCGCTCCTGCCCCGCCCTTCCACCCGGGCCGGGCCGTACGTAACCGCCGTGAACCTTCCTGCGTAGGAGGAGCAACGCCGCAGGGCTTCGCATTTTCGCGAGGCCCATGGAGACTCTCCCCATGCCCATCCGCTCCTTCCGTGGAAGCGCCGTCCGCGCAGCGCTCGGCCTCCTGACGCTGTCCGCCTGCGGCTCCGGCGACGACACCGACCCGTCCTCCCGGCGCTTCCGCGTGCGCATCGAGAACGTGGCGCCCTTCCAGAACCTCAAGTCCGGCCGGTTCGACACGAAGATAAGCGGCACCTCACCGGGTCCGCTGGCCCCCGGCGACACCTACGAGTTCAGCTTCACCGCGGGCCGCAACCACCGCTTGTCCTTCGCCGCCATGTTCGGCGCATCCAACGACTGGTTCTTCGGCACCGAGCCCCGGGGCATCCCGCTCTACTCCGCCGACGGGCAGCCGGTGACCGGCAACGTCACCTCCCAGGTCGTCCTCTGGGACGCGGGCACGGAGGTGAACGAAGAGCCCGCCGTGGGCGCGCACACCGCGCCGAAGCAGGCCACCTCCACGGACGGCCCTGGCATCAATGACTTCAACTCCAACAACGTGCGGCGCGTGGGCACGCAGCCCGTGCTCAGCAGCGGCCTGCCGTTCAATCTGCCCCCGCTCGCGACGATGATCCGCGTGCAGTTGGCCCACGACGCGGCCACGCAGCGCTTCACCGTGCGCATCGAGAACGTCTCCGACGACCGCAACACCCTGAGCACCTCCGAAGGCATCAAGCCCGTGCGCATCTCCCCGGGAGTCTGGGTGGTGGGCGCGGGCAATGAGCCCCTCTTCACCGAGGGTCAGCCGGACCGGGGCCAGGGCCTGGAGGCGCTCGCGGAGGGCGGCGATGCCACCACCCTGGACACCTGGCTCAAGCCGCTGAACGGCGTGGCCACGCCCCTGTCACCGGGCGTCTTCGCCGTGCACAACGCCGCCTCGCCGCTGTTCACGGAAGGCGCGCAGGACCGGGGCCTGGGATTGGAGGCGCTCGCGGAAGGCGGCGATGCCTCGCGGCTGGCCAACGCCCTCTCTTCGACTCCGCCCGCGGGCGTGAGCAAGTCAGGCACCTTCAACACGCCCGTGGACGCGGCCGCCCCCGGTCCCCTCCTGCCGGGCCTTGCCTACGAATTCACCGTCAACGCCAGCCCCGGCGACCGGCTGTCCTTCGCGACCATGTTCGGCCAGTCCAACGACTGGTTCTTCGGCCCCGACGAGCAGGGCATCGCGCTCTTCGACAAGGCCAACGACCCTGTGACGGGCGACATCACATCCAAGCTGTTCCTGTGGGACGCGGGCACGGAGCTGGACGAAGAGCCCGCCGTGGGGCCCCACCAGGGTGCCCCCGAGTGGACCGTGGACACCAACCAGACCGTGCGACGGGTGCCCCCGTCGCGCTACGGCACGCCCCTGTCCCAGCACCTGCGCGTCACCCTCACGGCGGAGTAGCTCGCGCCGCGTTTCAACACGGGGACTTCAGACGGCTTCGCGCTCCAAGGTGTCCTCGTCATCGGAGTCCACCGCGGGCTCGTCCTGGAAGGCGCTGGGCAGCAGGCTGAAGGGCAACACCTTCGCCAGCGCCGCCAACAGCAGGATGCCGCCCGGCGCGGCGAAGATGGCCAGCGCGGGGATGGCCTTCGCCACGTCGATGAGCTGCGCGCGCATGCGCTGCCGCTCGTCGGCGGTGAGCTTCTGGCGCCGCGCCGCCTTGGTGAGCAACACCGCCAGGTCGCCCGTCTCGCGCGCCTCCTGCATGAGCCGATGGAAGTTCTTCTCCAGCGTCTCCTGCATGCCGCCCATGAGCTCCTCGCCCATGGCGCCCGCCGCGTCCGACACGGTGAAGACATCCACCAGCGAGCGATGCCGCGCGTAGAACTCCGCCATCTCCAATTCCAGACGGCGCAGCTCCGCGTGAGGCACGTGCAGCGCGCCCGCCAGTGTGTCGATGAAGGCCCGTTCCCGCCGCGTGCGCCGGCCGTCCACCAGCGCCGCCAGCAACGCCTGCTCCAGCAACAGGTGCTGCATGTCCACGCTGCGCACGCGGCGCACCACGTCCCGCACGTCGCGCTTGCGCTCGAAGGACTGGCGCACCGCGGCCTTCACCTCGCCCTCCAGCGAGTGCGGCAGCTTCAGCCCCTCCACCTGCCGGAGGATGGCGCGGCGCGCGGGCGCGCTGGGTTCGCGGTCCACGCACGCGAGCGCCGTGAGCACGTCCACCAGGAGCGCCTTCTGCTTCGCCGCGAAGTCCCGCCGCCGCTCCGCCATCGCGCGCGACAGCCGCCCGGTCGAGAACAAGTCGATGGCCTGCCGGCAGAACAGCTGCGCGTCCGCGTACTGCGCGCCGTTGTGCAGCACCAGCCCGTACACCGGGTCCCCGGCCAGCGACGGCGCCCGCTTGTCGAGCGCGTCCTCCACCCGGCCCACCATCCGCCGGGGCACCGGCAGCCCCGCCGCGAGCCTCGCGTCCAGCGCCATCGCCAGGTCCAGCTCGCCCGCCAGCACCGCGAAGAGCACCAGCAGCTGCTCCACCCGCGGGCCCTCCGGCGCGTCCATCACCCGCGCCAGGTCCAGCGCCATGCGCGCCAGCGTGCGCACCACGGCGTGGAACAGCTCGTCCTCCACCTTGCGCGCCGGGATGTCGAAGGGCTCACCCCCGTCCACCGGCGAGGGCAGCGGCACGGGCGTGCCGTAGACGAGCCCCGAGGCGCGCAGCGTGCGGCGCAGGAAGGCGCGGCCCCGGGCCCGGCCGGAGGAGGTTTCCGGAAGCAGAGAGGTCGGGACGGGCGCGGGGGAGCGCGCATGCGCGGTGACCACGTCCGTCAGGAGCGCGGCCAGCCAGGTCCCCCTTCCAAAAACCAGCACCGACACCGGTACACCCCTCAAAAGCGTGCGGCCGGACCCCGCCGGAAGCACACGAAGCGGGGAATAACCCAGTCGCATCCGCGATGCCACCCGGCCCCAGGCTCACGGCGGCGTCCGGCAACAGATGCTGATGCCTGGTGGAAAAAACAGCGCGCCCGTCCACCCAGGGCGGACGAGCGCGCGGAGACACGTGGCCAGGAAGGCCTACAGCGCGGTGGCCTTGCCCGGCTCCAGGGCGAGCACCTTGGTGGTGGCCCGGGTCTTCTTCAGCTCGGTGGTGAGCGCGTCCGGGGTGCCGGCCAGGGCGGGGAAGGTGCCGTAGTGCATGGGCACCACGGTCTTCACCTTCAGCAGCTTCGCGGCGACGGAGGCCTGCGCGGGGTCCATGGTGAAGTGGCCGCCAATGGGGAGCAGGGCCACGGTGGGCTTGAACTGCTCGGCGATGAGGGCCATGGAGCTGAAGGCCGCGGTGTCGCCGGAGTGGTACAGCGTGGGGCCGTTGGCGATTTCGATGACGAAGCCCAGGGGCGCACCGGCGTACTGAGACGCACCCTTCGGGTCCGCCTGGTAGCTGCTGGAGTGCACCGCCTCCACCAGGTGGATGGTGGCGTCCTTCACCGTGAACGTCCCGCCCGCGTTGGCGCCCATGCCCTGCGCCTCCGGCAGGCCCAGGAGGTTCACCAGCTCGAAGGAGCCGTACACCTTGGCACTCGTCTTCTGGGCCAGGGCCTTGGTCTCACCCACGTGGTCGAAGTGGCCGTGGGACACGAGGATGGCGTCCACCGCCTCCGGCCACGTGGCGCCCTGCGGCGCCTTGGGGTTGGTGAACCACGGGTCGATGGCGATGGTCGCGCCGCCCGGCGTCTTCACCACGAAGGCGGCGTGGCCCCACCACGTCACCTCCGTCTTGCCCGCCGCCTTGCCCGCCGCCGCCTTGGCCGGAGCCTTCACGTCGGCCTTGGGAGCCGCCGGCGTCGTCGGCGTGCCCTGCGCGAAGGCCGCGCCCGCGACGCCCAGCACCGCACCCACCACCACTGCCTTCAGCTTGTTGCCCATCGGTGTCCACTCCAGGAGGAAGGAAAGAGACGACATGTCGCCGTGCCGCCCGGGGGCGCCGCACGGCCGGGGCGCGACATACCACCCCGCCAGGGAGGCGGAAGGGGGCTGGCGCGTCCGGTTGCCTTGGGAAGGACACATGCCTTCATCCACCCACGGCGGGGGATTGTGGCCCCGGGGAGGATGCAGCGCGCTACGCTCGATGGCCGCGTGGACCATCGATTCCAAGTCAGCCTCCGTGGGGTCATCGACCTCCTGTCCCACCACCTGTACAGCTCGCCCGGGGTCTACGTGCGGGAGCTGCTCCAGAACGCCACGGACGCCATCCGCGCCCGCCAGTTGCTGGAGCCCCAGGCCACCGGAGCCGTGGGGCTGGAGCTGCGGGAGAAGCAGGACGGCGGACCGCCCACCCTGCTCTTCACGGATGAAGGCGTGGGGCTGACAGAGGAGGAGATCCACCGCTTCCTGGCCACCATCGGCGAGTCCTCCAAGCGCGAGCAACTGGAAGCCCGCCGCAACGACTTCATCGGCCAGTTCGGCATCGGCCTCTTGTCGTGCTTCATGGTGTGCGACGAGTTGCTGGTGGTGACGCGCTCGGCGAAGGGCGACGGGCGGACGCTGGAGTGGCGGGGCCGGCACGACGGCACGTATGACGTGCGCATCTCCGAGCACCCGCTGGACGCCCCCGGCACGCACGTCTACCTGGTGGCCCGCGCGGACATGGTGGAGTGGTTCACACCGGAGCGGGTGCGCCAGCTGGCGAAGCACTACGGCGGCCTGTTGCCCTTCCCCGTGCGGCTCACGGTGGACGGGCAGACGGAGTCGCTCAACCCGGACGGTCCGCCCTGGCGCCGCTTCTACGAGACGGCGGGAGACCGGCGGCAGGCGCTGCTCGCGTACGGGCGCGAGGTGTTCGGCACGGACTTCCTGGATGTGATTCCGCTGCGCTCGGAGGCGGGAGACGTGGACGGCGTGGCGTATGTGTTGCCGGCGTCGCCGCACTTCAACGCGAAGCAGAAGCACCGCGTGTACCTGAAGCAGATGCTGCTGTCGGAGAGCGCGGAGAACCTGCTGCCGGAGTGGGCGTTCTTCGTGAAGTGCGTGGTGAACGCGAACGGCCTGAGGCCCACCGCGAGCCGCGAATCCTTCTACGAGGACGCGGTGCTGGCGAAGGCGCGCGAGGCACTGGGCCAGTCCCTGCGCAAGTACCTGATGGACCTGGCGCACGAAGACCCCCGGTCGTTGCAGCGGTTGATTGCGTTGCATGGGCTGTCGGTGAAGGGGCTGGCGCTGGACGACGATGACTTCTACCGGCTGGTCATCAACTGGCTGCCTTTCGAGACGTCGCTCGGGGTGATGACGTTGGCGGACTACCGGAAGTCGTGGCCGGTGGTGCGCTACACGCCGACGTTGGACGGGTTCCGGCAGGTGGCGCGGGTGGCGGCGGCGCAGGGGCTGTGCGTGCTGAACGCGGCGTACACGCATGACACGGCGCTGCTGGAGAAGCTGCCGCACGTGGTGCCGGAGGCGCAGGTGGCGCCGTTCTCGTCGGCGGACCTGCCGCAGAGCTTCGAGGAACTGACGCTGGACGAGCGCGAAGCCGTCTACCCACTGCTGCGTCTGGCCGAGCGCGTGCTGGCGCCGTTCCGCTGCGGAGTGGAGGTGAAGAAGTTCTTCCCGGCGGAGGTGCCCACGCTCTACAGCTCGGACGCGGAAGGGGCGTTCAAGCGGGACGCGGAGCGGGCGCGGGAGGAGTCGGACGACCTGTACGCGGGCGTGTTGGACGGGGTGATGGCGGGCACGGGCGGACAGGAACGGGCGTTGCTCTGCCTCAACCTGCACAACCCGGTGGTGCGCAAGCTGGCCGCGGTGGAGGGGCGGGATTTGCTGAAGCTGTCGGTGGAGATGCTCTACGTGCAGGCGCTGCTGTTGGGTCAGCACCCGCTGAACGCGCAGGAGATGGCGCTGCTGAACCATGGACTGCTGGGGCTCATCTCGGCGCGGCTGGACGAAGGCGGCGGCGGGGGCGGTTCGTCGGGTCCGGGCTCGCGGGGGATGCACTGATGGTGGACTGGCATCAGCAGGTAGAGGCCCTGCGCGCGCAGGCGGAGGAGCTGCCGGAAGGCGACGCGAAGGTGCGCGCCCTGGAGGAGGCGGTGCGGCTGACGGACGCGCACGGCGACGTGCCGCTGGGGTACGAGCTGCGGGACTCGCTCATCGACGCGGCGACGTTCGGGGGCTATCCGGACAAGGCGCTGGTGGCGTTCGCGTGGTGCCGGGGGCAGCAGAAGAAGGATCCGCAGCGGTTCGACCCGGAGGACATGCTCTGGAAGCAGAAGTGGGTGGTGGGCCGGCTGGACGAGTTCCCGCACATCAGCCGCAAGCAGATTGCCGACGCGCTGGATGACGTGGAGCAGAGCTTCGCGAAGCTGGACGCGGGCAAGCGCGCGGCGCTGAAGCTGCGATACCAGATGGCTCGGGACATGGGAGACACGGCGGAGGCGGAGCGCCTGTGGGAGGCGTGGCTCGTCACGCCCAGGGACCACCTGACAGACTGCCGCGTCTGCGAGTTGGACGATGAGCTGGACCACCACGTGGACAAGGGCGAGTGGGAGCAGGCCATCCAGAAGGCCAAGCCCATCCTGGACGGGCGCCAGTCCTGCGCGGAGATTCCGCACCTGACGTTGGGCACGCTGCTGTATCCGTTCTTCAAGCTGGAGCGGATGAAGGAAGCGCGGGACTGCCACATGCGCGGTTATGCGATGGTGGCGAAGAACCGCGAGTTCCTCGCCACGGTGGGAGAGCACCTGGAGTTCCTGGCGCTGACTGGCAACCTGTCGCGCGGGTTGACGCTGCTGGAGAAGCACCTGGGCTGGGCGCTGGAGCACTCCAGCTACCGGGACCGGTTCAGCTTCTACACGGCGGCGTCGTTCCTGCTGGGGCAGGTGGTCGCGGACGGCCGGGATGAGGTGAGCCTGCGCTTGCCACGCGCGTTCGCGCTGCACGCGGTGGACGGGGGCTACGGGACGCGGGCGCTGAAGGACTGGCTGGAGTCGCAGGCGCGCGACATCGCGGCGCGGTTCGATGCGCGGAACGGGACGAAGCGGTTCACGGGATTGCTGGCTCGCAATGAAGTGCTGGCGAAGGAAGCGCGGTTGTTCCCGTTGGATTGAAGGGGTGCATCAGCATGAAGGGCTCAAGCTGGATGCCTGTCGCCATCACCTGGTTCCTCCTTCTTCCGCCCCAGGGCCGGGCTGAAGACACAGAGCTACCTCCTCCGGGAGACTGTACCAAAGACGTCTGGCGCGACTTGAGCAAAGCAGTTGGCACGGCATGCAAGACTCAGAGCATGAACTGTGACGAAACGATGTCCTGCGTGGACTTGACGGTTCGATGGAATCGTTTTGAGCGGTGCATCGAGGCGCGCAGGACCTTGATGAACCGCTGCTTTCGCGGCGGCGACCTGGCGCACAAGGGTGCCCTCGCCACATATGAACGAGGCCAGGCTGAGTGCACGAAGTTGATTCGTGTCCGCTGTGGTCCCAATGAGCAATGCAAATGAGCGATGACTCTCTCCGCCAGAGCATTGAGCATGCATTCTCGGATGTTCCCCGCCCCGAGAAGAAACGCGTCGCCTATGCACGCGGTGCATGGGAGACACCCAAACTCGTTCGGGACTTCGGGGGGCGCCACTGGAAGGACGTCCCAGTTGAGAAGGTGCGCGACCATGCGGCGCATCTCTCGCTTTTCAGCATGGAGGCACTTACCTACTACCTTCCGGCATATCTCAGCGCGGCGCTCGTGGATCCTGATGTGCGCGGCTTTCTCTTGTCCTCATTAAGCATCCCCGACGAGACACAGCCAGACCTGCGCGCCTTCTTCCTTCGCAGGTTTGATCGATTGAGCCCGCCCCAAAGGAACGCCATCCGGATGTTCCTCATCCACATGAGGGACGCATCCACTTCGCCTATCTCCAAGCAGTCCTGGTCCCAAGCGTTGGAGACGTATTGGGACCTACCCGCGGACTGACGTCCGCGCTCAGCCACTCGTATCTAGCTGCCAGGGCCATCCAATAGCCCCCGAGGAAGCAAGCCAGGGGACCTCGCTTCGAAGCGTCGAACATCCTTGACGAGTTCCCGGACAGACGCGTCGCGCAGGTGCCCTCGGTAAGCCAGTGTGTCTTCACACCGGAGACGCAACCACTCGACATCCCCAGTAGGGACGTCTGGCCCCTTCAAAAGCCCGTGAAGAACTCCGGCCAGGTCGCGAACCCATTGGTCCTTCTCACTCATCCGTCGTGATTCCGTAGATTGGCGCATGGAAGCCGCGCTCTACATCGACCCGAACATCGCCACTGCTTTGCACCGCCACCAGGATCCGGGCGTCCCCGATCCGCATCCACCACTCGCGTTCGCCGAGTTGCTCGATGTGGAGCCAGTGGTCGACAACCAGTTCGTCAAACACCCCTTCGTTCTTCACGGATACGTCACCGGATGGACGATGCGCCAACAATCGCCATTCCCGGCCAGGGGACGCAGCAAGGCGGAGGGCCCGTTCAGCTTCGTTCTCATTCTTCTCGCTCATGACTCATACCCCGAGGTCATTCCATGAGCAGCGTTCGAAGAGCCAGCGCTCAACGAGGTTCTCAACGTACTGCTGCGAACCTCCACTCCGGCCGTCCAAATCGCGTGGGGAGAGCGTCAGGCGTTCGACTCCCACCAGCCGGATGTTTTCGATTCGCAGCGGGTTGCCGGATGCGAGCCGTTCAGTCCACGAACGAAACGTTCTCTCCAGGGAATTCAGCCCCATGAAACACGCCATTCCTAAGGTGTTCTCGAGCGTGCTTCATACTCTGCGATGTAATGCTCAACAGGATAGGCCGTGCCAGTTACATGGAACTCGCCGGTCACCCTGTCTACAATCAAGGGTGCATTCCCGCCTACCGCAAAGGCCGGGTCCCCAGTTTCCACATGCCGCTTCGAGGCATAGAAGAAAACCCATCCGAACTCACGCTCGATCGTGCGCTCATCGAGAAGAATCAACTCCCCCCAGCTTGAGCACTCACCCTACGTACGTAGGCATCCACCAGCTCACGTGCTTCATTTCGATTCATCTTCCACCTGCTTTCGCCGCGCCCATCCATCTACCCCGAGTCGGGCCGAAGGTCGCCGACCCGGCCAGTCTGAACGATTTCCTGGATGCCAGACGCAATGCGCTCCCGCGTGACGGAAGCGACGACCACGAGATTCCGCTCAAGAAACACCCTGCCGCCCATCAGCGCCTCATCAACATCCTGGGTCAAGCGAGTAGGGTCGTACACGGTGAGCGTGTACCGACGCCCCTGAATCACCGCGACGACGCCGGGGAGCCAGCCTTTGGCCTCGACCTCCCAATCGGAGTCCTCGAAGCCAGGAGGGAACTCCAGGACGATGTTGCTCATGACGCTCACAGTGGATTGAGCGGCTCGGTCACGCGGAGTGAGAACCCCAGGGCCCTGAGGGCCTTGAAGTAGGGCATGGAGCGCATCTCAGGGCATTTGAGGACCGCCTCCTGGAACTCCATGGGCGGCACGTACCCGTGCGCGTCGATGTAGTGGACGATCATCGTCGGAGCGATGAAGACCTTCGTCTCCCCGGGGATGAAGACGTTCGCATTCCCGGCGGCGTCCCCCGCACCAAAGTAGGACGTGCCCGCGAGCCTCCCCACGAACTGGCAAAGCGAGCACACGTGGATGCCCGCGAACGCCACCGGAGGCTGCCACGGATTCCCACACAGGCGGAGCAGCGCCTTGAAGAACTTCTCGTCCACGGTGCCCTGGGGATAGGCGTGCCCCTTTTCAAGCCAGCCCACCGCGAGCGACGACTGCTCCCATTGGCGCATATAGCCACAAGGGGTCAGGTCTTGAAAATGAGACATCTGAGTGACGCTCCTCTGTCTGACACTCGCATCTATCTGCTAGTCCCATCCAGCAGCCCCCGAGGAAACAAGCCAGGGAACTCGACTTCGAAGGCTCGAACATCCTTGACGAGGTGCCGGACAGACTCGTCGCGCAGCTGCCCTTGGTATTGCAGGGTGTCTGCACATTGAGCACGCAACCACACCCGCCATCTCGACTCCGACCAATTCAAGTCCCCAGCAGCCGCTGAAGGGCCTCCCGGAGAATCGGCAGGTACTGCCCTGAAACCTCCACCTGGAATCCACCGTCGACTCCAAGCGCACTCGATGCCCGAGCGTCGAGCAAGACTTCGATTGAGCTTTCACCGACCATCCACCTTGTCACGCCACCATAGTGACAAGCCCCACTCTCCGTACACAGACAGTAGGTATCCATCCCACCTACTCTATCCTGATCGTCGAACGAGAGGGATTTCTGGATCTCAAGGCGCATGCCAGCGCCGTCGTGCCGTTCCGCGAGAACAACTGCATACGTGTTGATGTCCTGCATCTCGTCGGCACCAACCGCAGCTGCATGAAATTTCCGCATATCACCGTCCTCCTGCGGCCCAAATCTTCACTGGAGCGGGATGCGTTCCGCCGTGATGCCGCGGATTGGCGCATGGAAGCCGCGCTCTACATCTTCATTCTCGTTCTTGTCGCTCATGACGCTCACCGTCTCGGAGACGCACCGGGTCCAAGCATTGGAGACGCATTGAGACCCGGCGGAATGACGCCCACGCTCAGTGCTTCAACTTCGAGAACGGATTGTTGAACGGCTCCGGCTTCTTCTGCGGCGGAGCCTGCGTCGCGGGCTTCTGCGCGGGCCGCTGCTGCTGCGCCGGTGCACTGGTCGCGGGCTTCGCCTGTGCCGGCCGCCCTGACGGCTGCGGCGCCCCACCTTCCAGCACCGCCCGCACGGACAAGGCCAGACGCTTGCGCGCCAGGTCCACGGTCAGGACCTTCACCGTCAGCCGGTCGCCCACCTTGGCCACCTCCGACGGATCCTTGATGAAGCGCGCCGCCAGCTGCGACACGTGAACCAGTCCGTCCTGATGCACGCCCACGTCCACGAACGCGCCAAACGCAGTCACGTTCGTCACCACGCCCTGCAACACCATCCCCTCCTTCACGTCCTCCAGCGTGCGCAGGTCATCCCGCGTCGCGTGTGCCGTGAAGTCTCCTCGAGGGTCCCTGCTCGGCTTCTCCAGCTCCGCCAGGATGTCCTTCAGCGTCAGCTCGCCCAGCTCCGGCCCCAGGTAGCGCTTCGCCTCAATCTGACGCACCAGCGCCGCGTTCCCTACCAGCGACGCCACGTCCACGCCCAGGTCCTTCGCCATGCGCTCCACGACCGTGTAGCGCTCCGGGTGCACCGCGCTCGAATCCAGCGGCTCCGGTCCTCGCACCCGCAGGAAGCCCGCAGCCTGTTCGAACGTCTTCGGCCCCAGGCCGCTCACCTTCAAGAGCTCCCGCCGAGTGGTGAAGCGCCCCTTCGCCGCCCGGTGCGCCACCAGCTTCTTCGCCAGCGACGGCCCCACTCCGGACACGTGCTCCAAGAGCTGCGGTGACGCCGTGTTCACGTCCACGCCCACCGCGTTCACGCACGAGTCCACCACCTCGCCCAGCTTCTTCTTCAGCAGGCCCTGGTCCACGTCGTGCTGGTACTGCCCCACCCCGATGCTCTTCGGGTCGATCTTCACCAGCTCCGCCAACGGGTCCTGCAAGCGCCGCCCGATGGACACCGCCCCGCGCAGCGACACGTCCATCTCCGGGAACTCCTCCCGCGCCACCTCCGACGCGGAGTAGATGGATGCCCCCTGCTCGCTCACCGACACCACGGGGACCTGCACGCCCATCGCCTTCAGCGTGTCGCGCGTGAAGACCTCCGCCTCCCGGCTGCCCGTGCCGTTGCCCACGGCGATCAGCTCCGGCTTGTGCTTGCGAACCACCGCCTCCAGCAACTTCGCCGCGCGCGCCCGCTCGTCCGCGCTCCGCTCCGAATAGAGCGTCGTCGTCTCCGCCACCGACCCCGTCACGTCCAGCATCACCAGCTTGATGCCCGTGCGAAGCCCCGGGTCCAACGCCAGCACCGCCCGAGCCCCGGCCGGC
The DNA here is from genome assembly GCF_003986945.1 of Corallococcus sp. AB018. Lineage (NCBI taxonomy): Bacteria > Pseudomonadati > Myxococcota > Myxococcia > Myxococcales > Myxococcaceae > Corallococcus > Corallococcus sp. AB018. Next base: position 62,239 of record NZ_RAWR01000003.1, read on the forward strand.
GCCGTCAGCAACAGGTGCCGCAGGTTCTCTCCAAACACCCCGATGGCGCCCTTGTCCGCGCGCTCCTTCAACTCCGCGCGCAGCTCCGACTCCAGCGAAGGCCCCATCAGCCGATCCCAGCTGTCCTCCACCGCCGCGCGCAGCTCGCCCGCGAACAGCGACTGCGGCCGGGTCACCACGCGCCCGGTGAAGAGCCCCTTCACCTCGTCGTCCGGCAGGCCCAGCTTCACCTTCAGCACGCCCTCCTCCTCGCCGCGCAAGAGCGCCAGCACGCGGTGGGACGGGGCCTGGGACAGCGGCTCCTCGTGGCCGTAGTAGTTCTCGAACTTGGTCGTCTCGCCCTTCTTCGCGGGCACCACGTCCGAGCGCAGCGAGCCCCGCCGCGCGCAGATGTCGCGGGCCTCGCGGCGCAGCTTCGCGTCCTCAGCCACCCGCTCCGCGCAGATGTCCCGCGCGCCCGCCAGCGCCTGCGCCACGTCCGCCACGCCCTTGTCCGCGCTCACGTACGGCTTCACGCGCGCGTCCAGGTTCTCCCCGCGCTGGCCCTCCTGCTTCCACACCAGGTCCGCCAGCGGCTCCAGCCCCTTCTCCCGGGCGATGGCCGCGCGCGTGCGGCGCTTGGGCTTGTACGGCAGGTACAGGTCCTCCAGCTCCGCGCGCGTGCGCGCCGCCTGGAGCGCCTTCTTCAGCTCCGGCGTCAGCTTCCCCTGCTCCTCGATGCTGCGCAGGATGGTGTCGCGCCGCCCGTCCAGCTCCGCGCGCTCCGTGGCCTTGTCCAGGATGGACTGGATTTGAACCTCATCCAGCCCTCCCGTGGCCTCCTTGCGGTAGCGCGCGATGAAGGGGACCGTGCCTCCCTCTTCGTGCAGTGCGAGGGTCCGGTCCACCTGCTCCGGCTTGATGCCCAGCTCCTGGGCCAACGCGGCGGCATAGACGTGCATGGCGCCCGTCTATACCCCGGTCCGCCCGCGCCTCCCAGAGACGCGCCGCTCGCCTACTGCCGCACCAGACGGATGACGTCCAACGCCACGTTGTAGCCCGTACTCGCCGCGTTCTTCCCAACAGTCGTGAACGTGAACGCCTGGGGCTCCAGGTCCGTGAACGTCACCGTCCCCAGCTCCACCTCCACGAACTGCGTGGTGGCGGAGTACTCGTCCCGCGTTCCGCCCACCGCCACCCCGTTCACGTCCAGCCGGTACTGCCCCCGCCCATTGTTGCGCTTGGTCCGCACCCGCACCGCGAACGTGCCCACCGTGCGCGGATAGAGCGTGTACGTCACCTTCGCGCCCACCGCGCTCGTGTTGTGGTAGCGCACCCCGCCCAGCTCCGGCCCCGCCTCCACGCCGGTGGACGACGGGTCCGGGGTGCTCGTCGGCTTCAGGTTCTCCGCCTGGTACACCAGCACCCTCGCGTCGTGCTCCACCGCGCGTCCCAGCCGCTTCTGCACCTGGTCCACGTAGAGCGACTGCGGCACCAACTCATTCCCGGACTGCGCCACCTCCGCGAGGTCCGCCGGGGCCGTCTTCGTCGTCACCGACACGTCCACGCCTGTCGCGCTGCCGCGCATCCCAATCACATACCCCTGCCCGTACTGCTGCGAGCGCACCACGCTCGTGCCCCCGTACGACGGCGGCTTCGCCCCGTTGGTGTTCCAGAACACGCTCTCCGTCGTGGTGACTCCATGGCTCGTGGTGCCGTAGGGCGAGCGGTCCGCCGCCTCGAAGCGCTCCTGGTACAGCGTGGTGTTGTCCACCAGGTTCGCCGCGCTCAGGTGCATGTGGAAGTCGGACACCTTCTCGCCGTTGGACACCCGGTTGTTGAAGAGCACGTTGCCGGTGGTGTGCATGGAGCGGAAGTCGAAGTTGTGCCGCCCGCCGTACGACACGCTGTCCTTCACCAGGCTGTCGCTGCTCCGGATGGAATACAGGTACCCGTTTCCGCCACCGCCCTTGTACTGGGGCTTGTTGATTTCACACCCCTCCACCGTGACGTTGCGCGCTTGGTTCAGGTCGATGCCGTTGGACAGCACGTGCACGTCCTGCGTGTTGGACGGCGGCCGGTAGGAACCAACGCCGCGCACCCAGCCGTCCACCACGTGGTTCATCAAGAGCGCCGTGGACTCGTGCACCTGGTACGCACCGGTGCCCTGCACCGTGTAGTCCTCCTCGGCCAGGCCCGGCGTGGGGTTCTCCCGCATGCCGATGGCCAGGTGCTCCACGCCCACCTCCGACAGGTGCGCGGGCACGCGGTACACCCGCGCCGCGTCGCGCATCAGCAGCCCCTGGCGCAGCGGGATGTCCAGCGTCAGCATCCGCGTGGCCGCGTCCACCGCCACCACCTGCCGGTAGAAGGAGGGCCCGGGCAGCGACGTCCACTCCGTGCCCATGTTCAGCTCCGCGCTCCGCGTCGCCGTCAGGTCCGCCCGCACCACCACCCACGTGCCCACGGTGTAGCCGGACACGCTCGCCACCTGGACGCGCGTCGCCTGGTTGGGCGCGTCCTGCGTCAGCGCCGTCGCCGCCGTCGAAGCGGACGTCCAGGACACCGTCGTGTCGCGCGGGCCCACCTGCACCACGCGCTTGCTGCGCATGTCCGTGGCGAAGTTGTAGAGGAACGTGGACGTCGCGCCCTGCCCGCGCAGCACCACGTTGCTGTATCGGATGAGCAGCGCGTACGGCTTGCCCGCGGGCGGCGCCACCCGGTACGTGCCCCGAGGCAGGTACACCACCCCACCGCCCGCCACCGCCCCCGCGTCATCGAGCGCCTGCTGCAACACCGCCGTCACGTCCGACGCCCCCGTGTTGTCCGCGAAGTACGGCGCCTGCGTCACGTCCAGCACCCGGTCCGTGCGCACCGGCGGCTCCGCCTGCCGCATCTGGTAGCCCGCGTAGGAGAAGTCGTGCAGGAACCGCGACGGGTTGCCCGGCTGCGAGTACCCGGGCGTCCACGTCGACGGGTACAGCACGCTGCGCCAGGGCGCCGCCTCCGCCACTCCCACGGCCGCGATCAGCCCCGCTCCCAGCAGTCCCTGCCATCCCTTGCGTGAGCCCACGGTGTGCTCCTTCCCGGTGTCCCGGACTCCCGCGATGGAAGCCCCATCCACTGAAAACAGCACAAAGCAGAAAAACCATAAAGCCCTTGAGACATGAAAAAGGGCCGCGCGGGAGTTCCCACGCGGCCCTTCGCTTCACCTCATGGCCGTCCCGCTCAGGCCGGCTGGATGTCGCTGTTCTTCACGCGGAAGGTGCGCGAGGTGAACTTCGCCTCCAGCTCGCTGTCCGAGCGCTTGGAGTAGTCCTTGGCCACCTCCGCCGCGGGGATGAGGTGGAAGGTGGCGAGCGTCTCATCCGCCTTCACCTCCACCAGCACGAAGCCGTGCGAATCCGCGTCCGCGAAGCGCAGGCCCGAGTTGGACGCCATCAGCGTCTTCTCCATCTCCACGACGGCGTGCTGGTACACCGGCGCGCCCGTGGCGTAGCCCGCGCCAATCAGCGCCAGGCTGGCCAGGCTCTTGATGGAGCCGGAGGTGATGCCCGGCGCCGTCAGCACGGGCACGCCCTCCTCCACCGATGCGAACGACGCGTGGATGTCCCCGGAGATGAACAGCGTGTTCGTCACGCCCGCGGCCTTCAGCGTGTTGAGCATCACCTTCTTCTTCGTGGGGAAGCCGTCCCACTGGTCCACGCTGAAGTAGAAGCGCTGGCGCAGCGTCGGGTCCGTGATGTCCGCCTGCTGCCGGAAGTCCCAGATGAGCGCCGACAGCGACGTGGAGCTCACCACCATCTTCCAGGTGTTCGTCGCCGTGGTCATGGTCTGCTGGAACCACGCCTCCTGGTCCGGGCCGAACACGTCCTCGCTCTTGCCCTGGGACAGCTGGTACTTCACCGCCGCGAACAGGTCGAACGTGTCCTTCACCACCACGTAGCGCGAGCCCTGGATGTTGAAGAGCGCCGCCTTGCCCATGTGCGCGTACGCCAGGCCCCGGGGCTTGTCCGCGGGCGGAATCACCAGCGCCTTGTTCACCGCCGCCAGCACCTGGTTCACGTAGTAGAGCGCCACCGGACCGGCCACCCACTTGCCGGCCTTCTGCGCGGCCTCCGCGTCCGTCAGGCCCGCCGCCTTCGCCTGGCTCAGGTACACCGCCTGGAGCACCTGCTTCTGGTTCGCGTACGCCGCGTCGTCGATGTTCACGTACGCGAACGTGTCCGCCTGGAACGTCGCCTTCACCACGTCCGGCTGGCCCTGGAGCGCCGCGCCCAGCAGCGTCGCGTCCAGCGCCACGGTGCCCGGGTAGCCGTCCTCCGGGATGAGGTGGTCCGGCCGGTAGCTGCGGTAGTCCGTCACCAGCAGCTTCAGGTGCTTGCCGTACTCGAAGTCACGGTAGATGCGTGAGTTGGGGAAGCGCGGCTCGCTGCCCACGTCGATGGCGCCCGCGGCGGACTGCACCGTGTCCAGCGGGATGTACTCCAGGAAGGCCTGCTCCGCGTTGAGCTTGCGGTCCAGCTGCGTCTCGTCCCGCTTGCCGTCCTCGTACGTGGCCACGTCCTGCCAGCAGTCGTCGGAGAACTCGTGGTCGTCCCAGACGATGATGAACGGGTAGCGCTCGTGCACCGCCTGCAGCTGCTTGTCCGTGCGGGTCGTCTTGTAGAGGTCGCGGTAGTTGGAGAGCGAGTTCGCCGCCAGGTACGAGGTGAGGCCCGCGCCCTGCGGCAGCGCCCCATCCGGCTCGCTGAAGCGGATGCTCCGGCCGCCGTCGCCAGACTGGAAGGACGTGTCGCCCGTCGTCTCGTAGACGTAGTCGCCCAGGAACACGATGAAGTCCAGGTCCGCGTCCAGCTGCAGCAGCCGCTGCCAGGCGTTGTAGTAGCGGCCAATGAAGTCCTGGCAGCTGGCGAAGACGAACTTCACCGGCACGTCATCCCCCGCCGCCGGCGCGGTGCGCGTGCGCGCGGTGCGCGTGGTGTGCTTCTGGCCGTCCTTCTCGTAGGAGAAGCGGTAGTAGTACGTCGTGCGCGCGGACAACCCGGTGACCTTCACCTTCACCGCGTGGTCATGCTCCGCCAGAGCCGACAGGTCCGTCTTGTCCAGCACCAGCGTCTTGAAGTCCTCCGACGGAGAGACCTCCAGCCGCAGCGGCAGGTCAGAACCGGCGCGGTCCTTGTCCTCCACGCGCACCCACAACACCACGCTGTCCGGACGCGGATCCCCCGACGCCAACGACTGCGGGAAGTAGGGCGAGCCATCCGAAGTCTCCGTCGAGTCGTCGTCGGAGCATCCAAAGGTCGTCGTCGCCGCGACAGCAACCACGGCTTGCAGGAACGTGCGGCGTTTGAAGGGGTTGAACAAGGCGATGGACTCCAGCGGGAAGCAGGGGTGAAGGGGCTCCCGGACCCCGAAGTCTAGAGGCCCTCCTCCCTCCACACGAAACATCCCGGCGACAGGCCGGTGATGACCGTGCGCGTCACAACCCCGCAATCCCTCTCACGGTGAAGAAAAAGGGGCCGGCCCCATCACTGGAGACCGGCCCCTTTTCTACTTCACCCACCGCGCCGCTCCCCCCGGAGGTGCGCGGCGGACCATTTCCGCGAAACGCTTCGCGATTACTTCACGGCCTTCACGCGCGGGCGCTTCTCACCTTCCGGCGGCTCGCTGGGGGCGTCCGCGGCGGGCGTCGCACCCGCGGGCTTGCCGATGCCGTACTTCTCCAGCACCAGGGCCTCGACCTCCTTGTAGGTGTCCGGGTGCTCGCGCAGGTACTCCTTCGCGTTCTCCCGGCCCTGGCCGATGCGCTCTCCCTTGAAGGAGAACCAGCTGCCGCTCTTCTCGATGATGTTGTCGTTGGAGGCCAGGTCGATGAGGTCGCCCTCCTTCGAGATGCCCGCGCCGTACATGATGTCGAACTCCACCTCCTTGAACGGAGGCGCCACCTTGTTCTTCACGACCTTCACGCGGGTGCGGCTGCCCACCACGTTCTCGCCGTTCTTGATGGCGCCCACGCGGCGGATGTCCATGCGCTGCGACGCGTAGAACTTCAGCGCGTTGCCGCCCGTCGTGGTCTCAGGGTTGCCGAACATCACGCCAATCTTCATGCGGATCTGGTTGATGAAGATGACGCACGTCTGGCTCTTGGAGATGGTGCCCGTGAGCTTGCGCAGCGCCTGGCTCATGAGGCGCGCCTGCACGCCCATGTGCGCGTCGCCCATCTCGCCTTCCAGTTCCGCCTTCGGCACGAGCGCGGCCACCGAGTCCACCACCAGCACGTCGATGGCGCCGGAGCGCACGAGCATCTCCGCGATTTCGAGGCCCTGCTCACCGGTGTCCGGCTGGGACAGGAGCAGGTCGTCGGTGCGCACGCCCAGCTTGCGCGCGTAGCCCACGTCCATCGCGTGCTCGGCGTCGATGTAGCCGCACACGCCGCCCTTCTTCTGCGCTTCCGCGACGATGTGGAGGCACAGCGTCGTCTTGCCGGAGGACTCCGGCCCGAAGATTTCGATGATGCGCCCGCGCGGCACGCCGCCCACGCCCAGGGCGATGTCGAGCGAAGTGGACCCCGTCGAAATGGCCTGGACGTCCTTCATCATGGGCTCGTCGTTGCCGAGCCGCATGATGGAACCCTTGCCGAACTGACGCTCCACCGCCGCCAGCGCCAGCTCGATCGCCTTTTCCTTCTCCTGATTCACGGCCATTTCTCGTCGCTCCTTGGAAGAGTGGACCACCCCGGTCCACCTGAACGCGCTTTTAGTACGCGATGGGTAGACCCTAGTCCACCCCTCTGACATCCGTTTTGGGTCCTGGCGGTCAGCTCTTGCGCAGGGCAGCCAGGAAGGCGGCCACCAGCCCGCCCAATCCGGCCGCCCAACCCGCCGGAACCTCTGGCACCAGCACCATCCCCAACCCCATCCCGGACACCACCGTCAGCAGCGCCAGGGCTCCGCGATACAGGGGAGAGCCCACGGAGGCAACCGTCAGCACGGTCAGGGTCAGCAGGGTCAAAAGCCCCTGCAGGATGAGCAGCCCGCCAGGCACGATGACGCCCGTCAGCCCCAGCACCACCTGGAGCGCCAGCGCCCCCAGCCCCACCGCCAGGGCCGGGAAGGGCCCCCCTCTGGGAGGCGTCAGCCGCGTGCCCGGGACGGGGGCGTTCGTGAGGTGCTCCAGGTCCTCCGGACGCACCTCCAGCGCGTAGGGGAAGCCCAGGGCCAGCAGGGACTCCACCGCCGTGGCGCGGCAGGAGCGCCCGTCCGAGTCCACCAGCCCGTCCAGGTTGCCCCCCTCCAGCAGCCGGTGGAAGGCGTCCGCCTCCGTCCGGCCCCCGCCCTGCGCCCCCAGCTCCTCCAGGAGCTGGTTGAGGTTCCAGGACAGGCGCTTCTGTTCGTCCCCTTGCGCCCGCCGGGCCTGCTGCGCCAGCAGGTACATGGGCAGCGGCGAGTCCGTGGGCGGGGTGGGCGTGCCGCCCTGCGCCGGAGGCTCCCAGGCCGCCAGGTCCGACGGGGGCTCCGCCTCCTCTCCCAGGTGGGGAGATGGTGTGCGCGAACGTGGGCGGAAAGCATCGGACACGGTGGCGAAACTGTAACCGGGGCGCGGCTTGGGGTTCAAAGTGGGCAAGCCCGCAACTTCCAGCGGGCAACGGGGTTTCTGACCTCACGGATGGATTGGGACCCGGACACGCAGGCGATGCTGAAGGTGGCGGCGGGCGATAAGCAGGCCTTCGCCTGGCTCTTCGACCGGCACCACGCGAGCGTGGCGCGCTTCGCGTTCCGCTTCGTGGGGGACGCGGCGCGGGCGGAGGAGCTCACGCAGGACATCTTCGTGAAGCTCTACCGCCACGCGCGCTCCTACAAGCCCACGGCGAAGTTCAAGACCTTCCTCTTCCGGGTGGCGACGAACCACTGCCTCAACGAGATGCGGCGCGGCGAGTACCGCGTGGCGCGCCTCACGGCGGAGGCCCCGGCGGAGGAAGACGTGGGGGCGATGCGGATGCCAGGGCCCGAAGGAGACAGGCCAGACCAGGCGCTGAGCGGCCGGGAGCTGGAGGCGGCGGTGGGCCTGGCCTTGAAGGATTTGAGCGACCGCGAGCGGGCCGCGTTCACCATGTGCCGCTTCGAGGGCATGGCGTACCGGGACATCGCCGAGGCGCTGGAGGCGAGCGAGGCCGCCGTGAAGAGCCTCATCCACCGGGCCACCCTGGCGGTGGCGCGCAGGATTGAAGCGTTGCAGGCGGGCACCGTGCCCGCGAGGAGTCGGGCATGAGCTGTGCGTTCGAAGAAGACCTGACGGCCTGGGTGGACGGGGAGTTGCCGCCCCCGCACCGCGCGCGCGTGGAGGCCCATCTGGTCACCTGCGCGGAGTGCCAGGGCACGGAGAAGCTCCTGCGCCTCACGGTGGCGCGGATGGCGGCGCTGCCCGCCTTCACGCCCTCCCCCTCCGCCCGGCGCGAGCTGCTGGCGCGGGTGGACGCGCTGCCGCCCACCTGGCGCGAGCGGTTCGCGCACCTCTTGAGGCCCGGCGTGCTCGTGCCCTCGGCGGGACTGGCCGCCGCGGTGGTGCTGACGCTGCTCGTGGCCGGACGCACGCGCGTGGAGTCGCCCTCGCTGGAGGAGTGGGACCCGGGCGCGCTGGAGGTGGCGGCGAACCTGGAGCTGGTCGAGGACTACGAAGTGCTGGGGCTCAACAGCTCCGAAGACCTGGAGGTCGTCGAGAACCTCCATGAACTGGGGGTGCCGTGATGCTGGGAAGGATGACCGCCGGCGTGCTGGCCGTGGCGCTGATCATCGGAGTGCCCGCCCTCGCGGCCAACGCCCCCGCGCCCACCGCCGCGGAGCGCTTCGAGAAGCTCCCGCCGGAGCAGAAGGAAGCCCTGCGCGCGAAGCTGCGCGAGTTCAAGGCCATGTCCCCGGAGGAGCAGGCCCGCGTGCGCGCGAACCTCCAGCGCTGGCGGCAGCTGCCCCCGGAGGAGCGTGAGCGGCTGAAGACCAACCTGCGCGACTTCCAGCGCCTGTCGCCCCAGGAGCGGCAGGCGGTGCGTGAGCAGGTGCGCGAGCTGCGCGGCCTCACCCCGGAGCGCCGAGGGGAGCTGCGCGAACGGGTGCGCGCCTATCTCAAGGAACACCCGGAGCGCCGCGAGCAGATGCTGGAGAACATGCGCCGCTGGCGGCAGATGTCCCAGGAGCAGCGACAGGAGGCACGCGAGCGGCTGCGCGAAAGGCGGCGCAACAAGTGAGGCCCGCGCCCTGTTGGTTGCTGCTGTTCGCGCTCGCGGCTGGCGTGCCCGCGTCCGCCCAGCAGTCCCCGCCGTCCGATGAGGTTCCCGCGCCCGCGAAGGCCGTGCACCCCGAGGCCCCGCCTCCGCCGTCGGACACGCGCCGGCCCCAGCCCCAGCTCACCGACGAGGATCGCGAGGTGGTGGAGAACCTGGAGCTGCTGGAGTCGCTGGACGCCGCCGCGGACCTGGAGGTGCTCCTGGAGCTGGCGGACGAGAAGTAGCGGGAACGAAGAAGCCCGGGCCCCCTGTGAAGGGAGTCCGGGCTCTTTCGCATTCAGGCGTGGAAGCCGTGCAGCGCTACTCGACGGTCACGCTCTTGGCCAGGTTGCGCGGCTGGTCCACGTCGTTCCCGCGCATCTCCGCCACGTGGTACGCGAGCAGCTGGAGCGGGATGGTGGCCACCACCGGCGCGAGCAGCGCGCAGGCGGCGGGGATGCGGATGACGTGGTCAGCCAGGGTGTCCGCCTGCGTGTCGTCCTCGTCGAGGATGGCGATGACCTTGCCGCCGCGCGCGCGGACCTCCTCGATGTTGCCGATGATCTTCTCGTACGCGACGTGCGGCTGCTTCGGCGCGATGACCACGACGGGCATCTTCTCGTCGATGAGCGCGATGGGGCCGTGCTTCATCTCACCGCCCGCGTAGCCCTCCGCGTGGATGTACGAAATCTCCTTCAGCTTGAGCGCGCCCTCCAGCGCCACCGGGTGCATGGGGCCGCGTCCCAGGAAGAGGAAGTCCTGCGCGTTCATGAACTCGCGCGCGACGCGCTTCACCTGCGGCTCGCACTTGAGGACCTCTTCAATCATCTTCGGCACCTGGGCCAGGTGCGTCAGGTGCTCCTGCGCGCCCTCCACCGACAGCGTGCCGCGCATGCGGCCCAGCTTCACCGCCAGCAGGTACAGGGTGACGAGCTGGGTGGTGAACGCCTTGGTGGACGCGACGCCAATCTCCGGGCCCGCGTTGGTGAGGATGTGCAGGTCCGACTCGCGCGTCATCGCGCTGCCAATGACGTTGCAGACGGCCAGCGTGTGGGCGCCCAGCCGCTTGGCCTCCTTGAAGGCCCCCAGCGTGTCCGCCGTCTCACCCGACTGGCTGATGGCGATGACCAGGTGGCTCTTCTCCACGATGGGGTCGCGGTAGCGGAACTCGCTGGCCAGCTCCACCTCCACCGGCAGCCGCGCCAGCGATTCAATCATGTGCTTGCCGGCCACGCCCGAGTGCCAGGACGTGCCGCAGGCCAGGATGGTGACCTTGGTGAAGGACTTCACCTGCTCCTGGGACAGGTTCCACGTGTCGAAGTGGACGTCGCCTTCCGTGAGGAGCATCCGGCCGCGCAGCGTGTCCGCGATGGCGCGGGGCTGCTCCCAGATCTCCTTGTGCATGAAGTGCTTGTAGCCGCCCTTCTCCGCCATCATCGGCGTCCAGTCGATGCGGCGCGTGGGGCGGTTCACCAGCTTCCCGTCGCGGTTGAAGATGTCGACCTTCGCCGCGGTGATGACCGCCAGGTCGCCCTCCTCCATGTAGACGAAGTCACGCGTGTGCTCGAGCAGCGCGGGCACGTCGCTGGCCACGAAGTTCTGGCCCTCGCCCAGGCCCAGCACCATGGGCGACGCGTCCTTCGTGCACACGATGCGGCCCGGGTCGTTGGAGCACACCACCACCAGGCCGTAGGTGCCCTTCACCTGCTTGATGGCCGCGCGGACGGCGTCCGGCAGGTCCACGCCGCGCTCCACCTCCGCGGAGATGAGGTGCGCGAACACTTCCGAGTCCGTCTCCGACGCGAAGACGTGGCCGCGAGAGCGCAGCTCCGCCTTGAGCGCCAGGTGGTTCTCGATGATGCCGTTGTGCACCACCGCCACGTTCTTGTACGTGTGCGGGTGGGCGTTCTCGTCGGAGGGGCGGCCGTGCGTGGCCCAGCGCGTGTGGCCAATGCCGGTGGTGCCCTTGGGCAGGTCCTGCACCACGCGGTTCTCCAGGTTGCGCAGCTTGCCCGTGGCGCGCACCACATTGAGTTGGTTGCCGCCCACCACCGCGACGCCCGCGGAGTCGTAGCCCCGGTACTCGAGCTTCTTCAGACCCGACACCAGGATGGGAGCAGATTCCTTGTCACCGACGTAGCCAACAATCCCGCACATGTTCGTCCTGCCTCTTTCTCGTCCCGCGGCGCCGGAGCAAACCACGGGCAACCCGTTCACGCCCAACACGCCCAACCCCGCCCCGCCGACCGACCAGCAGGCGAGCACTCTTCCTAACCAGCCTTCACCTTCACCTGCCGGGCCTTCTTGGCAGCCACCCACCCCTCCTTCACGACCTGTGGCGCGCGGGACACAGCGAGGCTCCCAGGAGGCACATTTTTCGTCACCGTGGAGCCCGCGCCGACATACCCGCCGTCCCCCACCTTCACCGGCGCCACCAGTTGACTGTCCGAGCCGATGAAGACGCCATCGCCCAGCTCGGTCAGGTGCTTGTTCACCCCGTCATAGTTACAGGTGATGGTGCCCGCGCCGATGTTGCAGCCCGCGCCAATGTTCGCGTCGCCCAGGTAAGTCAGGTGGTTGGCCTTGGTGCCCTTGCCGATGCGGGTCTTCTTCGTCTCCACGAAGTTCCCCAGATGCACTTCCTCTGCCAACTCCGTGGCGGGGCGCAGCCGGGAGAACGGGCCGATGATGCAACGCTCGCCCACACGCGCCTCCTCCAGCACGGAGTAGGGCTTGATGTGGGTGCCATCCGCCACGTGGGAGGCCGTGAGCACGCTGCCCTGGCCGATGGTGACGCTCTTCCCGATGACGGTGCCGGCCATCAGCGAAACGCTGGGGCCTACTTCCGTGTCGGTGCCAATGGTGATGCCCTCTTCGATGTACGCGGTGGCGGGGTCCTGGATGGACACGCCCGCGCGCATGTGGGCTTCGTTGATGCGCTGCTGGAGGACGCGGGCGCGCGCCGCCAGCTCCACCTTGTCGTTCACGCCCGCGGTCTCCGTGGCGTCCGCGTCCACCGCGCCCACGGGGCCCAGCTTCGCGGCCATCTCCACCAGGTCGGTGAGGTAGTACTCGCCCTGCGCGTTGACGGGCTTGATTTCGGCCAGCGCCTTCCAGAGGAAGGCCGCGTCCACGGAGTAGATGCCCGCGTTGCACTCCTTCACCGCGCGCTGCTCCGGGGTGCAGTCCTTGTGCTCCACGATGCGCGCCACCTTGCCGCCTTCGCGGATGACGCGGCCGTAGCCGGTGGGGTCTTCCAGCGTGGTGGACACCAGCGCCAGCACTCCGCCCGCGGCGTCGTGCGCGGCGAGCAGCGACTGGAGCGTCTCCTTCCGGAGCAGCGGCACGTCTCCGTAGAGGATGAGCACGCGGCCGTCGTGGCCCTTCAGCGCGTCCTGGGCCGCCTTCACCGCGTCCGCGGTGCCCTTCTGCTCCTTCTGGAGCGCGAAGCGCAGGGGCGCGTCCGGGAAGTGGGAGCGGATGGACTTCTCCACCTCCGCTGCCTGGTGGCCCACCACCGGCACCACGTGCGTGGCGCCCAGTTCCAGGGCCCGCTTCAAGGGATAGGCGCAAAGGGGCCGGCCGAGGATGGGGTGAAGGACCTTGGCCTTCTCCGACTTCATCCGCGTGCCCTTGCCCGCGCACAGCACAACCGCCGCCAGAGCTGTCATATGCGGCGGAGAATTAGGGACCGCCGATCAACTCGTCAACCGCGCCCGGACTTCAAAGCGGATCGCGGGACGTCCGGGGAGGGGCGGGCGCTGACTGCTACACACAACGTGTTGCATTGGACCGTGATGCCGAAGCGCGGCTTCAGGAACGTCGTCAGCCGCGCCGAAGTGGAGGCCGGAGTCGGAACCGACGCCGGGTTTTCCACGGGGTTCGGAAGACTCATGAGCACCGCCCGTTGCTGCGCATGACCGGAGACTGCCCCGCCTCCGCTCACAATCCAAGGAAAAAAATGTTGTCTGGCTGAAACCCTGGCCCTGGCGCGGCGCGTGGTGCATTAGGGAACGGCCGGAAATCACAAGGAAAGGCCTCCAGGTGGGGAAAACACACATGGGCGCCGCGGGACGGAAGTCGTTCCGCGCGCTGGGACTCGCAGTGTTGCTGGTGGCGGCGCAGGCGGGTGCGGCACGTCCCTACCGGGGAGGTGCGGTGGCCACGGCGTATCCGCCCGCGAGCGAAGCCGCGCTCCAGATGCTGGACAAGGGCGGCAACGCGGTGGACGCGGCGGTGGCGGCGGCGTTCGTGGCGGCGGTGGTGGGCCCCTACCACTCCGGCGTGGGCGGCGGCGGGTTCGCGCTGGTGCACGACGCGAAGTCGGGCGGCACCCAGGTGCTGGACTTCCGGGAGGTGGCTCCCAAGGGCGCCTCGCGCGACATGTACCTGAAGGACGGCGTGCTGGTTCCGGGCCTGTCCACGGACGGCGCGCTGAGCGTGGCGGTGCCGGGCGCGGTGGCGGGCTACCTGGAGCTGTTGTCCAAGCACGGCAAGCTCAAGCCCGCGGTGGTGCTGGCCCCGGCCATCCGGCTGGCGAAGCAGGGCTTCTGGGTGACACCCAAGTACCAGCAGATGGCCACCGGCCGCGCGGAGTGTCTGCGCCAGGACCCGGAGGCCGCGCGCATCTTCCTGACGCCCAACGCGCAGGGCACGCCGGACGTGCCTCCGGTGGGGCACCTCATCAAACAGCCGGACCTGGCGCGCACGCTGGAGCGGGTGGCCAAGGGCGGCGCGAAGGCCTTCTACGCGGGCCCGGTGGCGCAGGCGCTGGTGAAGACGGTGCAGGACGCGGGCGGGCTGCTCACGCAGGAGGACCTGACGAACTACCGCACGCGCCCGGCCACACCGCTGGAGACCACCTACCGCGGGCACCGCATCCTCACCATGCCGCCGCCCAGCGCGGGCGGGCTGGCGGTGGTGCAGGTGCTGGGCATGCTCCAGCAGCTGCGGCCGCAGGGCGTGCCGTACCGCGACCCGGAGTCGCTGCACCTCTACGTGGAGGCCGTGCGGCGCGCGTACGTGGACCGCGCGAAGTACCTGGGCGATCCGGCCTTCGTGCAGGTGCCGCTGGAGCGGCTGACGTCGCCCGGCCACATCGCGGACCTGGCGGGCGGCATCGACCCGAAGAAGGCCACGCCCAGCGCGTCGCTGCTGGCGCCCGTGACGGGCGGGCCTGTCTCCACGCTGCGCAAGGACGCGGGGCCGCTCACGCCGGAGCCGGAGAAGAAGAACACCACGCACATCTCCGTCATCGACAAGGACGGCAACGCGGTGGCGATGACGACCACGGTCAACTACAGCTTCGGCTCGTGCCTGGTGGCCAAGGGCACCGGCGTGCTCCTCAATGACGAGATGGACGACTTCGCCGCGCAGCCGGGCGTGCCCAACGCGTATGGGCTCGTCACCGGTGAGCCCAACGCCATCCAGGCCGGCAAGGTGCCCCTGTCCTCCATGTCGCCCACGCTGGTGTTCTCCAAGGAAGCCCCCAAGCGGGTGATGCTGGCGGTGGGCAGCCCCGGCGGCTCCACCATCCCCACCACCGTCATCCAGGCCATCAGCAACGTGGTGGACCAGGGCATGGACGTGGCGCGCGCGGTGGGCATGGGCCGGCTGCACCACCAGTACCTCCCGGACGAGCTCTGGGTGGACAAGTGGGGCCTGGAGCCGGCGACGCTGTCCGCGCTGGAGGCGAAGGGCCACAAGATTCGCCGGGTGGACGCCTGGGGCGACGCGGAGGCCGTCTACAGCGACCCGCGCACCAACCTGCGCTATTCCTCCAGTGACCCGCGCAACGAGGGCGCCGCGACGGGCCAGGACTGAAACGAAGGAGAACGACTGCCCGTGGCCGAGCCGCTTCCGCTCTTCGATGCGCACCTCCACCCGGAGGCCCTGACGGACCAGGACCTGGAGTCCATGCGCTTCTTCGGCGTGGAACAGGCCCTGGTGGTGGCGCACCACTTCCCGGAGCCCACGGCCAAGGGGCTGCGTCAGCACTTCGACCAGCTGGTGGAGAAGCAGCTGCCGCGCCTGGAGCGGCTGGGCATCCGCGCCTGGGCCGCCCTGGGCGTGCACCCGCGCTGCATCCCGCGCCGGGGGCTGTCGGAAGTGCTGAGCCACCTGCCGGACTACTTCGAGGGCGGCCGGGTGGTGGCCCTGGGCGAGACGGGGCTGCACGCGGGCGGCGAGGAGGAGGAAGAGGCCTTCCTGGAGCAGTTGGCCCTGGCCCGTCAGCTCAAGCTGCGCGTGGTGGTGCACACGCCGCTCAAGGACAAGGAGCGCCACACGCGGCGCATCCTCACGCTCCTGCGCCAGTCAGGCCTGCTGCCCTCGCGCGCGCTGGTGGACCACGCCAACGCGCGCACCGTGCGGACCATCCTGGAGGTGGGCCACTGGGCCGGCCTCACCCTGCACCCGGAGGCCCTCCAGGCGGACAGGGCGGTGGCCCTGGTGCGGCGGCTGGGCAGCGAGCGCCTGGTGCTGGACTCGGACGCGGGCGACGGCGCGGGGGACATCCTGGGGCTCGCGCGCACGGCGAACCTGCTGGGCAAGGCGAAGCTGTCCGAGCGGCTCGTTCGACGGGTCACCCGGGACAACGCCGCCCGCTTCTTCCAGATCCACGACTGAGCGCGGCATTCGCGCACCGTGCGGGTGGCATGCGGTGCGTTGAAAAGTGGACGGCGGCCCAGACCTGTCAGCGCTGTAAATGAGACGGGCCCCGCGCAGTGAAGCGCGGAGCCCGTGGGTTTACAGCCTGGAACCCCGAGGAGGGTCCTAGTTCACCGAGACGGAGGCCTGAGCCTCCGGGTGCAGGGTGAGCCCCTGCGCGTCCGGCGCCAGCCGCACCTGCACGGGCACGCCCTGGGAGCGGTACTCCGCGAGGGAATCCGCCGCCTCGTCGAGCAGCTGCTGATAGCGCTCCTCCAGCTCCACCGCGATCAGGAGCATGGTCTCGCCAGCGTCCGTCACGCCCGGCCGGTACACCTGGCACCGCTGGAAACGCGCCCAGCGACCGTTCTGCATCTTCACAAGCTCGCCGTCGTAAGCCATGCGCAGCACCTCTTGAGTGAAATCCGACGGACGCAATGTAGAGGCGAATCCCGGCGCTGTCATCCCCCTGCTTGAAAATTCGTAAACCCTTCGTGATTCCAGCGGGTTGCCAACGCTCAAGGGGGTACACAGGGGTGCTCCGGGGACCGGGCCGGCGCAAAATGTAAACTGGGACACTGTCAACGCGGTTAACCCGGTCCGGGGGGCGATGCCGCGTCGCGCTGTCAACACTCCGTGAACCCGCCAGCCCGGGAGGGGCGGCCAGGGGACGGGGCGGGACTGACGCGTGGCACCGCGCGGGGGCATCCCTTAGATTCCACAGGATGAAGTTGCCCCTGCCGTTCCGTCGCGACCGCCCCATCATTCCGTCCGCCAATGCGCAGGATCACGCGGAGCGGTTGATCGCCGAGTCCCTGCGCATGCTCGGACAGGTGTGTTCGAAGGTCGCGGACGCCATCGAGGCGCAGCGGCTGGAACGCCAGGGCTACGCGCACAACAGCTACCTGCGGCGCCTGGACAAGGACGAGGACGACGACGCGAAGAAGTCCTCCGGGCCGGGCACGGGCGGATGACGGCTCACCGCGAGCCTCCTGAAGAGCACGACCCCAGCGAACACGAGGACGACGACGCGCCGGTGCCGTGCCTGGCGTCCTCGCCGGCCGCGACCTGGAGGGAACAGGGCATCCAGATGCCCATGCCCGCGCTGGCGGACGAGGAAGGGCCCCGCGTGGACCCCGGCCTGCCGCCCGTCGTGGACGCGCACGTGCACCTGTTCCCCGACCGCGTCTTCGAGGCGGTGTGGCGCTGGTTCGACCGCTACGGCTGGCCCATCCGCTACAAGCTGCACACGCCCCACGTGCTGTCCTTCCTGCTGTCCCGGGGCGTCGAGCGCGTGGTCGCCCTGCACTACGCCCACAAGCCGGGCATGGCGCGCGCGCTCAACGCCTTCGTGGCGGAGGTGGCGAAGGCCGAGCCCCGCGTCATCGGCCTTGGCACCGTGTACCCGGGCGAGCCCGGCGCCGTCGGCATCCTGGAGGAAGCGTTCACCCTGGGGCTGAAGGGCGTGAAGCTGCACTGCCACGTGCAGGCCTTCTCTCCGGACGCGCCCCAGCTGAACGAGCTCTACGAAGCGTGCGCCCGGGCGGGCAAGCCGCTCGTGATGCACTCGGGGCGGGAGCCCTCCAGCGCCCAGTATCCGGTGGATCCGCACCAGCTCTGCGCCGCGGAGCGGGTGGAGCGCGTGCTGAAGGATCATCCCACGCTCAAGCTGTGCGTGCCGCACCTGGGAGCGGACGAGTTCGACGCGTACGCGCGCCTGCTGGAGCGCCATGACACGCTCTGGCTGGACACGACCATGGCGGTAGGCGGCTACTTCCCCGTGCCCCTCCCCCGGAAGGCGCTGGAGGTCCGGCCCGAGCGCATCCTCTATGGGACGGACTTCCCCAACATCCCCTATGCGTGGGACCGGGAGCTGCGGGCGCTCGCCGGGTTGGGGCTGGACGAGGCCGCGCTCGCGGGCGTGCTGGGAGGAAACACGCTGTCGCTCTACGGGGAATGTTGAAAAGAAACGAAGGCCCTTCCGCAATGAGGAGGGCATTCCCATCTTCGTCCCCATAGAATCGCGGTCCCCAAGCAGACGCCGCCACTCCAGAGGCTCAAGCCCATGTCGAACTTCATCCTGGTCGTCGACGACGACGCGAGTCACCGCACGCTCATCTGCGATGCCCTCCAGGAGATGGGCTATGCCACCATCGAGGCCAAGAACGGCCGAGAAGCGCTGGACCTTCTGGAGGACGACATCCCGGGCGCCGTGCTCCTGGACCTGCGCATGCCCGTCATGAGCGGCTGGGGCCTGCTGGACGCGCTCAAGAAGATGCCGCGGGCGCGCAACCTGCCCATCATCATCATCTCCGGCTACGGCTTCGAGTGGGAGGCGGAGCTGGTGGGCGCCGCTGGCTACATCTCCAAGCCGGTGGACCTGGACAAGGTGCGCACCACCGTGCAGCAGATCGTCGGGCCGCCGGAGGTGGCCATGGTGCACTGAGTCGGGAAGCGCCCGGCGGGCCGCACCATCCGTCAACCCGAGGATTGTGGGCAGCCCCTGGGTGCATGGTGTGATGGCGTCCTTCATGACGCCCCCCCCTTCAGAACCGGCCGGCTCCGAGCTGGCCATCGATGCCCGCGGCCTCGTCAAGCGCTTCGGCACCTTCACCGCGCTGGACGGCCTGGAGCTTCAGATTCCGAAGGGCGCCTTCTACGCGTTCCTCGGCCCCAACGGCGCCGGCAAGTCCACCTCCATCGCGTTGCTCACCGGCGTGTACGGGCCTGACAAGGGCACCATCCGCATGCTCGGCGTGGACGCCGTGGCCAGGCCCCTGGACGTGAAGCAGCGCGTGGGCGTGGTGCCGGAGGAGCTGAGCCTCTTCGAGCGTCTCACCGGCCGTCAGTACCTCACCTTCTGCGCGCGCATGTACGGACTGGATGGCGCGGAGGCCGCGTCGCGCGCGGTGGAGCTGTTGGAGCTGACGGAGCTCACGTACAAGGCGGGCGCGCTGGTGGCGGAGTACTCCAAGGGCATGCGCCGCAGGCTCGCCATCGCCGCGGCGCTCATCCACGCGCCGGAACTGGTGCTGCTGGATGAGCCCTTCGAGGGCATCGACGTGCTCGCCGCGGGCGTCATCCGGGAGCTCTTGCGCGAGCTGTCCCGCCGGGGCGTGACGCTGCTGCTCACCACGCACGTGCTGGAGATCGCCGAGCGGTTGGCCACGCACGCGGGCGTCATCCGGGGCGGGCGCATGTTGGATCAGGGCCCGGTGGAGCAGCTTCGCCAGCGCCACGGCGTGTCCACGCTGGAGGCGGTGTTCGAGAAGCTGATCGCCGTGCCCGCCGCGCGCAACGCGAAGCTGTCGTTCTACGGCGAGCCCGCGGCGAACGTGGTGCCGCTGCGCCGGGAGACCGCGTGAGCAGCCCGCGTCCGAAGGTCCCCGGCTTCTTCCAGCACCTGCTGCTGCTCTGGGGCCTGCGCCTGCACCTGGGCCTCAACCAGGGTCCGGGCAAGAGCCGCCTGCTCGCGGTGGCCGCGTTCGTGGGCTCCAGCGCGCCGGGCGTGCTGCTGGGCCTGAGCTTCTTCAAGCTGATGAGGATGCCGCTCATCGTGCACAGCAACGTGTGGCCGTACTTCATCCTCAACCTGCTGTGCTTCGTCACCGCCGCCACGTGGGTGACGTGGCCGCTGTTGTCCGCGGGCGTGGATGACCACTCCGAGCTGTCGCGCTACGCCGCGTTCCCCATCTCGCCGTTCCGGCTCTTGATGGGCTCCACGGTGGCGAGCCTCTTCGAGCCGCGCGCGCTGGTGTTCTACGCGCCCCTCACCGGCGCGGCGGTGGGCTATGCGTCGCGGCACCGGCTGGCCTCGCCGTGGCTGGCGGCGGTGCTCTACGTGCTGTTCGCGCTCTTCTGCGCGGCGTGGAGCCGGGTGGGCCTCTACACGGTCATCAACGTGCTGAGGGCGAAGCACAGCGCGCGCATCATGGGTGGCGGCATGGTGGCGTTCCTCGTCGCCGCGTCGTTCATCCCGCCCATCGACACGTCGTGGCTCACCAGCATGGGTGAGACGGGCGTGGGCGCGCTGGACATGAGCCTCATCATCAACGCGGCGGTGGCGCTCAGCCAGGTGCCCCCGGGCTTCTTCGGCGACGGGCTGGGACAGCTGGCGCACGGCCGCGTGGGCATCGCCATGCTGGAGGCCTTCGGGCTCCTGTTCTTCACCGCCATGGGCATGGTCGTGGCGTACGCGCTCTTGATGCGCTTCCACCGGCAGGCGGGAGGCCGCTCCGGCGGCGACCGGGGGGATGGGAAGGACAGCGACCCGTTCGCCACCACGGGCTCGCGCTTCGACACGCTCCTGCGCCGCGAGGTGCTGGACCTGTGGCACAACCCGCGCGCCCGGTTGCTGGCGGCGGTGCCCTTCATCCTGGCCATCCTGCTGAAGCTGCTCTCCGGCAGGGATCTCTTCGTGTACCTGCTGGGCGGCAGCGCGGACGCGTGGGTGATGGGCGGCCTGAGCATCTACGGCGCGGTGATCATCGCCTCCACGTTCTCGCAGAACACCTTCGCGTACGACGGGCACGGCTTCGCGGTGTTCCTGGCGGCGCCCATGAACCTGGCGGACGTGCTGCGCGCGAAGAACCGGGTGCAGGGCGTGGCGGCGCTGGGGATGGCGGTGCTGGTGGGCGCCTTCTACCGGGTGTACTTCGGCTCGGGCACGCTCGTGGACTTCCTGTGCGCCATGGCCGCGGTGGCGGCGGTGGTGCCCATGCTGCTGGCCGCAGGCAACTTCCTGTCGCTGTACTTCCCGGTGAAGTTCCACGCGAGCCTCAAGCGGCGCGACCGGATTCCCCTCACCGCGTCCATGCTGGGCATCTTCGCGGCCAGCGTGGGCTGCATGCCCTTTGGCCATGCGCTGCGGGCCGCGGGGAAGGACGGGCCGGGCTGGCAGTCCGTGGCCTTCATCCTCGGGTTCGCCGTGCTCCACTTCGGCGTGTACCGGGTGACGCGGCCCTGGGCGATGCGGCTGTTGGATCAACGCCGGGAAATCGTCCTCCGGGCTGTGACGCGCGAATGACCGCGCGGGCGGGGCCTGGGTGGGCCCCGCCCGGCAGGGCGTCACTCAGTACGTGACGCCGAAACTCGCGGCCTGCTTCTTCACGCTCTTCATCACGTTGGCGTCGAAGGCGTCCTCCTTGGTGGGGGCGTTCTTCGTGAGCCACTGGTCGCGCTCGGTGGCGAGCTTCGCGACCTTCTCCTCCAGCACCTTGCGCTCGGCGGACAGCTGCTTCACCTTCGCGGCCTGCTCCTCCTTCTTGAGGCCCTTGAGCTCCTGGGGCAGCTCGTCGTCCTTGAGGGTGCCGAGCGCGGTCGGCTTCTCCAGCAGGTCCACGCCGCCCGCGACGGCCGCGGGCGCGCTGCTCACCGCCCCGGCGCTGGCGGCGCTCTTCCCTGCCCCCCGGCTCTCCTTCATGAAGCTGATGCGGTCCGCGACGGCCTCCGCGGCCATGCTCTTGGTCGCCTCCGCGCGGGCGCGGTTCACGGCCTGGGCCTCCGCGCGGCCACCGTAGAGCGTCTTCGACGCCAGCTCCGCGTTCACCCGCGACAGCTCCGCGTCAAAGGGCGTGGCCACCGCCACCATGCCGCCCGCCGCGTCGATGGAGTCGAAGGTGCCGTCCGTCAGCTTCGCCACGTAGCGCCAGGACTCCTCGGTGGAGGAGTCCGCGCCGCAGCGCACCGTGTTCACCACGATGTGGCGCTCCTTCGCGCGCTTGGACCAGAGCTTGAAGTCCCAGGCGGCCTCGCGCTGGGCGGGGGGCGCGTCGCCCACCAGGAAGATGACCTTCATCACCTCTCGGTCCTGGCTCCACTTGAGCAGCGACACCGCCTCGCCCAGGCCGCGACCCACGTGCTCGGGGAAGTCCCCGCCCCCGTTCGCGTCCAGCTTGCGCAGCTCCGCGAACATGGAGTCCATGTCGTCGCTCAGGTCGAAGCGCTTCGTCACGTACGCGTCCCCCTGGTCGCGGTACGCCACCAGCGCCACCTTCAGGTGCGGCGTGGGCTTGCCCTTCGCGATGCGCGACGCGATGGAGAAGATCTTCTGCTTGGCGCCCTCCAGCAGGCCGCCCATCGACCCCGTCGTATCCAGCACGAACGCCACTTCGATTTCAGGCCGCGCCCCCTGCGGCTGGACCTGCGCGTCCTGGCCCTGCGCCTGCGCGCCCTGCCCCGTGGGCGCCTGCGGTCCGGTGACCGGCGTGTCCGTGGGCTTCGTGGGCTTGACGGTCGCGGGCTTCTCGGCCGCGGGCTTCGCGGTGGTGGTGGCCGGAGTGCTGGCGGGCGTGACGGCCCAGGCGGAGGTGGCGGACAGACCGGTGGCGAGCGCGGCCGTCAGGACGGCCCGCGAGAGGGGCTTCAGGTTCATGGGTGTGGGCTCCTGGGGACTGCGCGGGGCGGGCACGTTCGCGCCGCCTGCTCCTGTAACGGACAGGCCCGCCGGAAGTTCTACGCACCCGATTGCACCCCTCCGGAACGGGCGTTACGCCCCGGGTCCGTGCGCGTCTGGGCGGCGGCTGCGCGCGGTCGCTGGAGGCCCACGTCGGGACTTATCTCGCCGCCTGTTCGTTGTTCCGCTGACGCCCGCCTTCCCCGGGGACGCTTGCGGGCCCTCGCGCCCCGGCCCCATGCTCAACCCTGCTTCGCCACCCCTGGAGCCCTCCCATGCCGCGTTCCCTCCCCCGTCTCGCCGTCCTCGCCTGCGCGCTGGCCCTGGGCTGCGGCGGCAACACGCCCTACTACCACCTGGATTGGGGAGGCGCGGACACCGTCACCGCCGCGCCCGGCGACTCCGTCCCCTATGACATCGCCATCCAGCGCATCGCGGACAACCTGGGTGAGGTGCGCGTGAGCGCGGCGATCTCTCCCGAGGGCGTCACCTTCGGCCCGGCGTTCTCCCTGCCGGAGGGGGAGACCCTCGTCAGCACCACCGCCACCATCTCGGTGTCCAACAGCGTCACGAGCTACGGCGTGAACGCGCTGCAGCTCATCGCGGAAGACCCGGCCAACAACGTCACCGCCCGGGGCAACATCTCCCTGGTCATCCTGGCGCCGCCCGAGCCCCAGCCGGACTTCGCCCTCGCCGTGGAGCCCCGCCAGGTGAACGTGACGCCCGGCCAGTCCGCCCAGGTGACGGTGACGGTGACGCGCGCGGAGGGCTTCACCGGCGCGCTCACCCTCACGCTGGAAACCCCGGGCACGACGCGGCTGGGCGCCGACCCCGTCACCCTGGCCCCGGGCGAGACGACCGCGCAGGTGCGCGTCACCACGGACCGGTCGCTCTCCGCCCTGCCCTACGTGGTGAAGTTCGTGGCCACCGACGAGAGCGGGCGCGCCGCCAAGACGGGCTTCACCTTCAACCTGAACAACACCTGAGCAGGCCTTCAAGGCGCCCCGCGCCGCCCGGTGTCAGGCGCGGGGTACCAGCGGCGTCTCCGCGGCGCTAACTTGAGGACCGCCATGACGCCGCCGACCACCCCCATCGCACCCGCTCGACGCCAGGCCGCCCGGGAGGCCCTCTCCCTGGATGACGAGGCCCTGCTGAAGGTCTGCGACGTGGAGTTCTTCATCGCCTCCGGACCCGGCGGACAGCACCGCAACACCACCGCCAGCGGCGTGCGCCTCTCCCACCCGCCCACGGAGCTGTCCGTCACCGCCACCGAGCGCCGCAGCCAGTCCCAGAACAAGGACGCCGCCGTGCGCCGCCTGCGCGCCGGCCTGCAGGCCCTCACCTTCGTCCCCAAGGTCCGCAAGGCCACCCGCCCCACCCTGGGCTCCAAGCGACGGCGCCTGGAGGACAAGAAGCGCACCTCCGAGAAGAAGGCCGGCCGGGGCGGCAAGGTCGCGGATTAGGCGACCCGGCCTCCGCCGCTATGCACGACGTGCGGACCTCGCAAGCTTTGCGTAGCCGCTGAGGTCGCCCACTCACAGCCACACGGTTTCTTTCCAAGGCTCCCCCCGCACGGGAGCCCTCCCACGCCGGGGCATACGGTGTGCACAGGCCAGGGGTGACCTCCGACCCCGAGGGGGTCAGTTGGCCTCCAACCCCCGGTGAACCCTTGGCCCCCATCACCCCCAGAATTTCCGCGGCGCGGCGAATCCTGCTGGGCCTGGCGCTGCTGACGGCGCTGCCGGCGTCCGCGACGGACATCGTCACCTTCAGCCAGGGCGCGCTCATCATCCCGGAGCAGGCCACCTTCCAGCAGGGCTGTGGAAGCCTGTCGGCCTACGGCCTGGTGTGGCGCCTGTTGCAGTCCAACGAGGCGGGCGGCTTCAACGCCAACCACCCGGTGACGGTGTACCTGGCCATTGATGACACGAAGCGGTCTCCCAACCGCTGCGTGCCCACCAACAAGCACCTGCCGCCCCTGCCGCACAACGGCCAGTGGAACGACCCCAGTTGGAATGACGGCTGTGACTTCCACATCTCCCGCGCGGACGCGGCGCCCGTCGTGCCGGTGCCGCCCCTGCAGGCGCTGCCCCCGAGCGGCCTGTTCCCCGAAGCGAACATCGACAACTTCACCACCAACCCCGCCCAGGCGCGGCCGAACTTCACGGCCACCACGCTCAGCACCGCCAGCGGCTTCCGCGACGTCCAGTACATGGGCGGCGCGTTCATCATCGACGCGAAGGACGCGAAGAACGCGCTCGACTTCCTGAACTCCTCCGCCGGAGCGGACGCGCCGAAGAAGTTCCGCACGACGTGCAGCTGCAACAGCTTCAGCAACGGCATCGGCTGCTTCTACGTGCGCATGCACCAGGCCACCATCGAGTTCAACGCGCCCATTGGCCGGCGGTTGAACCGCGTGCCCCCGAAGATCGCCCTGCTGGACCTGGACGACGACAACGCGGTGGACAAGTCGTTCGTGAAGGGCGGCATGCTGGACGACTACCTGCGCAACGCGGGCCTGGACTTCAACGGCGCGGGCGGCTGCCCGCAGGGCACCACCAGCGGCTGCACCCTCAACGGCGGACAGCCCGGCCTCATCTACGACGCGCTCCACGCCAACGCGGACCTCATCTCCACCACGGCGTTCCCCAACGGCCTGCTCAACGCCGTGGACCCCGTCACCCAGCGCCCGCGCTACCGCGTGTTCTGGGCGCCGCACTGGCAGATTGGCGACAGCACCCGCCCCGCGTACCAGTCCAACGGCGACGGCGCCGGCAACCAGGCGGAGAACGTCCTCAACAACATCGCCCACTTCACCAACCAGCGCGGCAACGGCCTGTTCGCCGAGTGCACCAGCATCTGGTCCTACGAGCACACCGACAAGGTGGGCGGAGGGCTGGTGCCTTCCACGCGCTTCCAGGGCGACGTCAACTTCGAGAAGAACAAGCTGGGCAACAGCGGCAAGAACTGGGACGGCCGCAACTGCACGGACCCGGACTACATGAACGAGTCCTCGCCCCGGCCCGCCTGCATCATCTACCCCAACCCGGGCGACCCCTTCTCCCAGCTGGGTGACTTCCGCTTCAACAACGTGGCGGGCGAGACAGAGAACTACCGGACGACCTTCAAGAACGGCGTGCGGCGGCTGGCGGTGAGCTGGGTGAACTACGCCGCGGGCAACCAGTACGACAACCCCACGCACGTGGCGGCGAACGCCCTTCGCGGCAACGACTTCTTCTCCTTCAACCAGAAGGACAATGATCCGCAGAAGGCGACCATCGTCTATCTGGCGGGCCATGACTTCAAGGACAGCGTCGCGGGTACGCGCATCGTGCTCAACACGCTGCTCAACCTGGGAAACGAACCGCTGCAGAGTGAGCGCACCGTGTCCGCGCCCGTCGCGCTGGACGACACCAACGGCAGCGACACCAACGGCTCGCGCGCCCTGCTGTTCAAGACCTCCTACAACGCCGTGACGGGCTACCCGCCCGGCGCGGACACGTACACGCCCGCGCAGGGCTCGCACTGGGTGTTCCCCTACTACCCGGGCACGCTGCGCGCGCACTCGCTCATTGGCGGGGATGCGCTGTCCACGGGGGAGAACTCGCTGTCTGACGGAACGCTGTGGAACGCGGACGCGCGCCTGCCCGCGCCCGGCGACCGCAACCTCTTCACCTACTTCGGCGGCGAGGTGACGGTGAACCCGACGCTGGCCGCCGGCCGCACCGCGCCGCACGGGGTGATGCAGGTGGGCTGGAAGCCGGAGGAGGTCTCCGGCACGCGCATCAACCGCAACTACGGCTCGGTCCCCAACACCGGCTGCGTGGACGAGCTGAAGCTCGGCCGCGCCACGGAGCGCGACGGCAGCTTCCGCTACGACTTCGTGAAGGGCCCGGACGGAATCTGTGACCTGCAGCAGGCGACGCAGTACTCGCCGCAGCTGGCCGGGGCGGACTTCGGCGTCGCCAACGAGGTCATCAACAAGCTGCAGCTGGGCGTGGACTTCAACGCGGTGGCGATGATGCTCCAGCGGGTGCGCGGCTACTGCTACGCCACGGTGTCCGGCAACGACGGCGCCGGCGAGACGCCCATCCTCGAGCCCTCCGTCACCCAGTGCAACAACGAGGACGCGGACAACAAGGCGCACCTGGGCGGCTTCATCCACTCGTCGCCCGTGGTGGTGACGGCCAGCCCCCTCATCCAGGACACCACCGCCGCCCGCCCCACGGTGGCCTACGCGGCGGGCCTGGACGGTCAGGTGCACGCGTTCTACGTCTCCGGCGGCGCGCGCTATGACGGCCCCGCGCAGAGCCTGAACTTCCCCAACCCGGACGCGAGCGCGCGCTTCAAGACGGACTTCGCCCAGCGCTTCCGCTCCGGCACCACGCCCCCGCCGGGCACGGAGCTCTGGAGCTTCCTGCCGGCCACGCAGCTGGCGGGCCTGCGCAACAACACCGCGCGGGTGAACAGCGCGCCCGCCGTCTTCGACGTGTTCGCGGACTTCGTGGGCACCGGCCGCCGCGAATGGCACACCGTGCTCGTCGCCAACGTGGGCCAGACGGGGCGCGACCTGTTCGCGCTGGATGTCACCAACCCGCTCAAGCCCGTGCTGCTGTGGCACCTGGTGGGCAGCCACTACGCCACCTCCAGCGCGCCGAACTCCGCGGTGGCGCTGGCGGACAAGGGCCAGGGCGGCATGGATTGGACGTACACCTGGGACGAGGACTCGAGCCTCTTCCTGCTGCCGCCGCGCGCGGACCCGGGCCGTCAGCCGAGCGGCCTCTATGACTACAGCGGCCTGGGTGGCTCGCGCGGGCTGTCCGTGGGCGTGGGCCGTCTGGGCATGGAGCCCGTGTACGCCGTCTTCGTCGCCTCCAGCAGCTCCGGCGCGCTGCCGGTGCCGGGCTCGCCCGGCTCTCCCGCCAAGGGCGTGCAGGTGTTCGCCATCGACGTGGCCACCGGCCAGAAGCTGTGGCAGTGGCAGCAGGCCTATACCAGCAGCGTGGACAACAGCGCGCCCGCCGCGCCCACCGTGTCGCAGGACTCGAGCGGCGCCGCGCGCCTCTACGTGGGCGACATGGAGGGCAAGCTCTGGGAGCTGGACGCGTCCACCGGCGTGAACATCAACGTGGCGCGCATGGGCCCCGCGTGCTCGGAAGCCGCGCCCTGCAAGTACACGGCGATGAACATTGGCGGGCTGCCCGTCACCAGCCAGCCCATCAGCACCAACGTGGGCCTGGCGCGCATTCCGCTCGACGCGGCGAACGCCTCCGCCTTCAGCCAGTACAAGGGCAAGGTGGTGGCCCTGGTGGGCACCGCCGGCATGGACTGGGTGCCGGACACGGTGGGCGGCCGCTTCCACGCGCTGCTCCTGGACGCGGGCCTCCGGCTGCCCCTGGGCACGGACGGCTATCGGCTGGACGGCTCGCCCATCAACGCGAACCTGGCCCACACGGAGGCGAACACCTTCGGCGTGCTCCAGGAGCCCGCGCCCTTCCCGCTCATCTTCCCGGCGCCCGAGCACGTCTACGGCAACATCACCATCGCCGGGCGCACCGCGTACTTCAGCACCGCGGAGGAGTCCGTGAACGACCCCATGCTGCTGAGCGCGTCCGTTGGCGGCCACACCTACAGCATCGACCTGGGCAATACAGCGACCACGCAGGCGGGCATCCAGCCCATGAGCGGCGCGACGCTGGCCAACTACGGCGGCGTGGCCGTCTACCACCGCGACAGCGGCGGCGCGTCCACGGACTTCGTGGTGGGCGCGGAGGTGAGCGCCCTGCGCGTCACGCGCATCGACAACGCGACCAACACCGGAGCCTCCAGCCCCAACGCGAAGGACTCCGTGGACGGCAACAACGGCGTGCTCTACCAGCTCCTCAACTGGAGCCAGAGGTTCCTCGAATGAGAGCCCTTCCCTCTTCCGCCGCCCGGCGCGGCAGCAGCCTGTTGGAGGTGCTCATCGCCACGTGCGTCCTGGCGCTGGCCGCCGTGGGCGCGGTGATGGGCATGGTGGCCGCCACCCGCGACGTGAAGGACGGCCAGGTGCTCCAGGGCCGGCGCATGCTGCTGGAGGCGCGCGTGCAGCGGCTGTGGCTCGCGTCCAAGATGGAGCTGGCCAACCAGGCCATCCCCCGGCCCGCGCTCTTCCCCGCGGACGTGGCGCTGGCCACGGCGCCCTGGGTGCTGGACCCCAGCACGCCGCAGACCGGCGACATCGGCACCGGCGCCTACTTCCGCGTGCGCCCCACGGGCCAGGTGGAGCCCGCGCTGGACGTGCCCGCCGGCACGCCCTGCACCACCGTCACCCCGGACACGGTGCTGCCCCGAGACGTCTACTGCCGCGAGGTCCTGGTGACGCAGGGGCTGCCCAAGGACCTGCCGCCCGCGGCCCAGGCAATGGTGCCCGCCGGGGCGCTGCCCTTCACCTTCTGGACGCGCGCGTACCGCAAGGGCGACAGCCTGGACCGCGCCATCGTGCACAGCGAGGTCTTCGTCCAATGAGGAGCCGGTTGAAGTTCCGGACGAATGCACGCGGCATGACGCTGCTGGAGATAATGGTGGCCGCGACGCTCACGGCCATCGTCCTGGCGGCGGCCACGGCGCTGCTGCTGGCGGGCGGGCGCGTGGTGCACAACACGGAGCATGTGGCGGACAGCCACGACCACGCGCGGCTCGCGGGCGAAACGCTGCTGTCGGCGGTGCGCCAGGCCGGCGCGGGCATGTCCGAGGGCCTCTGGGTGGTGTCCGGCGGCACGCCCCTGCGCATCAACTCCGTCTTCGGCGGGGATGGCGCGGGCACGGGCGTGCTCGCCGCCACCACGACCGGCAACGCGCCGGGCACGAACGGCAGCGACGACCTGTGGCTGGTGGTGCCGGACCGCAACTACCTGGGCCGCGACTGCGCGCCGGGCGCGGCGATGACGGTGGTGAAGCCGGGCACCGGCGCCCTGGAGGTCAACTGCGCGGGCACGCTCTCCGGCACCGCGCCCGCCAATCCCATGCTGGTGGCCAGCAACATGAAGAGCGCCGCGCTGCTCACCCAGACGTCGGTGACGAGCAGCCCGCCCACGGCCACGGTGAACTACCTGGAGACCGGCGTGTCGGGCTTCTCCAACGCGCCCCACAAGGGCGGCTTCCAGAAGGGCGACCTGGTGTACCCCGTGCGGCTCCTGCACTTCTTCATCGGCACGAACGCGAACAACGGCCGCAAGGCGCTGATGCGCGCGGAGGGCATCCCCGGCAGCGACGTGTCCGGGCGCCCCTTCGTGGACATGGCCGACCCGGTGGTGGTGCAGGACTACGTGGAGGACTTCCAGGTGACGTTCGGCATCGACGCCACCAACACGGGCGACCCCACCCGCTACGACTTCCAGAACGGCCTCAGGCCCGAGTACACGCCGGGCCTGCGCTCGGTGCGCATCAGCGTGGTGGCCACCGGCCGCTCGCCCCGGCGCGACACGCAGAACAAGGACGTCCTGACCGAGGACCTGCCCATCGCGGTGGAGAACCACACCCCGCCCGCGGCCCCCGCGGACGGATACTTCCGCAGCCTCTTCTCCCGCCGGGCGGAGCTGCCCAACCTGGCCGCCGCCAGCCTGTGAGTCCATCCTCCGTGAGGCCCTCCGCCATGTCCCCACGCGCTTCGTCCCGTTCCCCCCGCGGCGCCACGCTGCTGCTCGTCGTGCTGCTCGTCACCGTGCTCCTGGGCCTGGTGGCGGGCGTGATGTCCTACGCCAGCAGCGAGCGCACGCGCGCCGTGACGTCCAGCCGCGCGGGCCAGCGTCAGGGCTGCGCGGAGAGCGGCCTGCAACTGGCGCGCGGCTACTTCGGCCGCAACTACGCCCAGTGGAACACCTTCCTGAGCACGCCGGACGCCTACGACCCCATCGCCTCGCCCACCAACACCGCGCCCGCCAACCCGCGCACCGCCGCCGGCCGCGCGGCCATCAAGACGGTCAACCCCGCGCTGTTCGCGGACCTGGACGGCGACGGCAAGGACGACGTGTACCTCTACATCCGGGACAACGAGGACGAGTTCAAACCGCTCGCCCCGGAGTGGAACCGCGACAATGATCAACAGGTGGTGGTGGGCGCCATCTGCATCAGCGAGACGCTGATTCCGCGCCGGGGTGGCAACAACCAGCAGGACCCCAGCGCGCTCGCCGTGGAGGGCATCCTCCAGTACAACGGCGGCGGCCACGCCTACACGGCGCAGACGGCGGGCGGCACGGGCTCCGGCAACCTCAACCATTGAGCCGTCCGCGGGGCGTGAGAAGCTTCCGCCCATGCCCACGCTCGAAGACGCCATCGCCCTGGCGGTGGCCGCGCACCAGGGTCAGCGCGACAAGGCAGGACAGCCCTACATCCTCCACCCCATGCGGGTGATGCTGCGCCTCGCCTCCGACGCGGAGCGCACCGTGGCCATCCTCCACGACGTGGTGGAGGACACGCCGTACACGCTGGAGCGCCTGCGCGGCATGGGCTACCCGGAGGACGTGCTGTCCGCCCTGGACTGCCTGACGAAGCGCGAGGGCGAAAGCTACGAGGCCTTCATCGAACGGCTGCGTCCCCACCCCCTGGCCCGCCGCGTGAAGCTGGCGGACCTGGAGGACAACATGGACGTGCGCCGCCTGAAGGACGTGACGCCGAAGGACGCCGAGCGCCTGTCGCGCTACGTGGCCGCCTGGACGCGCCTGCGCGCGGAGTAGCCGCCAGAAAGACGACGGCCCGGCGACCCTCCCGAGAAGCGAGGGCGGCCGGGCCGCGAAACCAGCGGGTGCTGTCCGCTACGCCTTGGCGAGCTGCCGCAGCACGTACTGGAGGATGCCGCCGTTGCGGTAGTAGTCGAGCTCGTTGGGCGTGTCGATGCGGCACACCGCGGTGAACTCGATGGGGCCCTTCTCACCAACGGCCTTCACGGTGAGCTTCTTCTGCGGCGAGAGGCCGTCCGCGACGCCGGTGATTTCGAACGTCTCGTGGCCGGTGAGGCCCAGCGACTGCGCGTCCTGGCCCGCCTCGAACTGAAGGGGCAGCACGCCCATGCCCACGAGGTTGGAGCGGTGGATGCGCTCGAAGCTCTTCGCGATGACGGCCTTCACGCCCAACAGCTGCGTGCCCTTGGCCGCCCAGTCGCGGCTGGAGCCCGTGCCGTACTCGGCGCCGGCCAGCACCACGAGCGGGATGTTGTCCGCCTGGTACTTCATGGACGCGTCGTAGATGCTCATCCGCTCACGCGTGGGGATGTGCACCGTGACGCCGCCCTCCACGCCCGGGACCAGGAGGTTCCTCAAGCGGATGTTGGCGAAGGTGCCGCGCACCATCACCTCGTGGTTGCCGCGGCGCGCGCCGTAGGAGTTGAAGTCCTTGGGCTCCACGCCCTCCGCCATGAGGTACTTCGCCGCGGGGCTCGTCTTGGCGATGTTGCCCGCCGGGGAGATGTGGTCCGTCGTGACGGAGTCACCCAGGAGCGCCAGCACGCGCGCGCCCTTGATGTCCTGCACGGCCTTGGGCTCCTTCGGGAGGTTCTCGAAGAAGGGCGGCTTGCGCACGTAGGTGGACTTCTCATCCCACTTGAACGTGGAGCCCTTGCCCACCGGCAGCTGCTGCCAGAGCGTGTCGCCTTCCATGGCGTTCGCGTACTGGCTGCGGAACTGCTCCGGCTTCACGGCCGTGCGGATGGTCTCCTTGATCTCCTCGTTGGACGGCCAGATGTCCTTGAGGAACACCGGGCGGCCGTTGGGGTCCGTGCCCAGCGGCTCGTTGTCCAGGTCGCGGCCCACTTCACCGGCCAGCGCGTACGCCACCACGAGCGGGGGGCTCGCCAGGTAGTTCATGCGCACGTGCGGGTTGATGCGGCCCTCGAAGTTGCGGTTGCCGGACAGCACCGCCGCCACCACCAGGTCGCCCTCCACCACCGCGTTGGACACGGACTCCGGCAGCGGGCCGGAGTTGCCGATGCAGGTGGTGCAGCCGTAGCCCACGACGTGGAAGCCCACGGCCTCCAGGTAGGGCAGCAGGCCCGCGTCGCGCAGGTATTCGGTCACCACGCGGCTGCCCGGGGCCAGGGACGTCTTCACCCAGGGCTGCGGCTTGAGGCCCTTCTCCACGGCATTCTTCGCCAGGATGCCCGCGGCCACCAGCACGGCCGGGTTGGACGTGTTGGTGCAGGAGGTGATGGACGCGATGACCACCGCGCCATGGCCCACCTGGTAGCTCTGCTTGCCCGCCTTCACGGTGACGGACTGGGCCAGCCGCTCCGGGGCCACCGGGGCCGCGGGGGCCTTCGCGCCCTTGGGACCCTCGTCGTCCTCGCCCTTGCTCTTGCCGGCGGACAGCATCTCCACGAGCGACGCCTCGTACCCGGCCTTCATGTCCTTCAGGGGCACGCGGTCCTGCGGACGCTTGGGGCCCGCCAGGCTGGGCACCACGGCGGCCAGGTCCAGCCCCAGCGTGTCGCTGAAGAGGGGCTCCTGGGCGCCGGCGTTGAGCCACAGGCCCTGCTCCTTCGCGTACGCCTCCGTCAGCGCCACCACGTCATCCGGGCGGCCGGTGAAGCGCAGGTAGTTGCAGCTCTCCTCGTCCACCGGGAAGAAGCCGATGGTGGCGCCGTACTCCGGGGCCATGTTCGCGATGGTGGCGCGGTCCGGCAGCGACAGCGCCTTCAGGCCCTCGCCGTAGAACTCCACGAACTTGCCGACGACGCCCTTCTTGCGAAGCATCTGCGTGACGGTGAGCACCAGGTCCGTGGCCGTGGCGCCCGCGGGCAGCTTGCCGGTGAGCTTGAAGCCCACCACCTGCGGAATCAGCATCGTGATGGGCTGTCCCAGCAGCGCCGCCTCCGCCTCGATGCCGCCCACGCCCCAGCCCACCACGCCCAGGCCGTTGATCATCGTGGTGTGGCTGTCCGTGCCCACCAGCGTGTCCGGGTACACGGTGCTGCCCTGGCGGAACGTCACCTGCGCCAGGAACTCCAGGTTCACCTGGTGGCAGATGCCGATGTCCGGCGGCACCACGCCAAAGCCCTTGAACGCGCTCTGGCCCCAGCGCAGGAAGGCGTAGCGCTCGCGGTTGCGCTCGAACTCCAGCTCCGCGTTCTCCTTGAAGGCCGCGGTGGTGGCGAACGAATCAATCTGCACCGAGTGGTCGATGACCAGGTCCGCCGGGTTGCGCGGATTGATTTTCGCGGGATCACCGCCCATGGCGGCGAGCGCCTCGCGCATGGCGGCCATGTCCACGACGGCGGGCACGCCGGTGAAGTCCTGGAGCAGCACGCGCGCGGGGTGGAAGGAGATCTCCGTCTCCGGGGCCGCCTTGGGGTCCCAGGCGAGCATCTTCTCGATGTGCTCGCGCTTGACGACGCGGCCGTCCTCGTTGCGCAGCAGGTTCTCCAGCAGCACCTTCAGCGAGAACGGGAGGCGGTTGACCGCCGGGTGGGCCTTCGCCAGCGTGGCCAGGCTGAAATAGTCGTAGGTCGCCGAGCCCACCTTGAGCTGGGCCTTGGTGCCGAAACTGTCCGTCATGTGCGTTGCCGTCCTTCCGTGCCGGAATGACGCAACTTCTAGGCGTGTCCCCCCCGGCATGCAAAGGGTTCCTGCACTGCGTTGAAGGCGGTGGACGGTTGGTTCCGACCCCGGGCTTACAGCCCCGCTCAGAGCACCTTGCGGAAGAAGTACAGCACCCGCTCCACGGCCTTCTGCCAGAGGGGACGGCGGCGGAAGACGGCCAGGTCCACCTCGCGACAGTTGCCGCAATCCAGGCGGAACGAGTCCTCCAGGTCGCGACCCAGCCGGGGGTCCGCGAAGACGGCGTTGACCTCGTGGTTGAAGGCCAGTGACAACCGCTCCAGGTTGAACGACCCGATGGTGCCCCACACGCCGTCCACCACGGCTGTCTTGGCGTGCAGCACGCCCCGGCGCCACTCGAAGATGCGGATGCCGGCGTCCATCAGCGGCTCGTAGAAGGCGCGCGTCGCATGCTCGAGGAACGGGTGGTCGCTCTTGCCCCCGTTGAGCAGCAGGCTCACCTCCACGCCCCGCTTCGCCGCGTCCTTGAGCGCGGCCACCATGCGCCGGTCCGGCACGAAGTAGCCCGCGGCGATGAGCACGCTGGCCCGCGCGCGCTGGATGGCGTGCAGGTACGCGCGGTGGATGCTGCGGCGGCTGGACAGCACCGCCAGTCCCACGTCGCCCTTCTGGGGGCGGGCCTCCAGCGCCTGGGCCCCGCCGCGGATCCGCCGGCGCAGCCGGCTCAGGCGGTCGCGGAACATCATCCGCCACGTGGCCAGGAAGCGCCGCTCCAGCTCATGCACCGCGGGGCCTTCAATCCGCAGCACGTCGTCGCGCCACGCCACGCCCTGCCCCTCCGGGGCCCAGTGCGCCGCGATGTTCACCCCGCCCGTGAAGGCCACCGTGCCGTCCACCACCAGAATCTTGCGGTGGTCCCGGCGCAGCAGGTGTCGCAGCCCGCGCTGGAGGCTGAAGGGTTTGAAGGCCCGCACGTCCACGCCGCGCTGGCGCAGGCCCTCGAAGAAGCTCCTACGGCTGGTCCACGAGCCCACCGCGTCGTAGAGCACCTTCACGTGCACGCCGCGCTCGGCGGCCTCCGCCAGCGCCTGGCCGAAGAGCTCGCCCACCGCGTCGGTGACGAACATGTACGTCTCCAGGCGGATGGAGCGGCGCGCCCGGCGGATGGCCTCCAGCATCTCCGGGTAGGCCTCCACGCCGTCGCGCAGGAGCCGGCACGCATTGCCCTGGAGGGTGGTGTGGCGCCGCGGCAGGTAGTACCGGGCGAGCAGGCGCCGCGACACCCCGGCGCTCCACACCGGGCCATGCTCCGGCACCGGTCCCGGCGAGCGCGCCGCTGGAACCAATCCCTCCGTCCGCCCGTCCTCCCCCGCCAGCTCACGCATCACCCCACTCAGGGTGGGAACGGAGGGAGGGACCGGCAACCCGGACGGGCCCCGCCCGCCTCCCTGGCGGGGTTGCACCGTCCAGTAGACGACGGCTCGCTACAGGCCGAACTCGACGCGCTTGTTCTCCGCGCGCGTGGCGCACGGCTGGTCGTACTCGGGGAAGTACTCGCGCATGTGGTCCAGCGTGGAGGCGGCCTGCTTGAAGTGGCCCTGGTTGTAGTAGCCCTCCACCTCCAGCAGCAGCTTGGAGCAGGTGCGATCCAACTCCTGCTGGGCGCGCTTCATGAACTCCTGCGCCTCGAAGTAGAGGTCCGGCTTGGGGTCCGGGTGGGCCTCCAGCATCAGCCACGCCTCGCGAAAGGACTTCCACGCCTCGTAGCGGTTGCGCGCGCCGATGTCCGGCGTGTCGAAGTTCTTGCGGCCCTTCTTGAAGGACTCGTTGGCCGTCTGCACCAGTTGCTGCGTGGACAGCTGCTCCGGCAGCAGCGCGCGCTCCACCCAGACGTTCCACACGCGCCAGGTGTCCTCGCCCGGCGGGTTGCGGGTGTTGTCGAAGATGATGCGGTTGGGCTCGCCCTTGCGCAGCTGCTGGGGCGGAATCATCAGCTCCAGCGAGCGCTCCTGGCTGGCCAGCGTGTCCGGGGGCACCTTGCCCACGTCCACGCCGTTGACGCTCACCACCACCTCGTCCTTGGAGATGCCCTGGGCCTGGTAGTGGAGGATGACCACCGCGCGCGTCGCGGCGACGAACTCCCACTCGAAGACCTTCATGTCCGGCCGGTTCCAGGTGACGCCGTCGCCCAGGCCGAACGAGTCCGTGATGGGCTGGTTGGACAGGCGCACGGGCTCCTCGCCCTTCTGCACCTGGGTGTCGCCGCCCAGCACCAGCCAGTACATGAGGGCGAAGAGGCCCAGCACCACCACGCCGCCGCCGGCCATCACGCCCGCGCGGACCTTGGAGCTCGCCTCCGCCCAGAACAGGCGCAGGTTGGCCACCAGGCCCGGCGTCTCACGGCGGATGCGGGCGCGCTCGGCGGCGGACAGGCCACCACCGCCACTGCTGCTGCTGGCGCCACCGGCGCGGGGCGTGCGGGCCACGGCGCGGGAGGACTGGGAACCGGTGCGGCGCGCGGGCGGGGGCGCGGGAGCGGGCTTTTCGATGGCCGCCGGGGCGTCCTCTTGCGGAGGCGGCTCCTGCGGTACGGCGCGCTGGGCGTTGGAGGTGGGCCGGCGGATGGCGCGCATGTTCATGCGCGTGGACTCCGCCCGGATGCCCTGCAGGTCCTCCTCGTCCGCGCCCTCCGGCACGAGCGAGGCGGCGGCCTTCTTGTTGCGCTGCTTGCGCAAGGAGTCGATGGAGACGATGCGCGTGCTGTTGGCGCCGTCCTCCGCGGGCTTCTCGTCCTCGCCGGTGGTCGCTTCCTCCGCGGCGATCGCGAAGAGGAACGTCACCGGGCCCAGCGTGAGCGTGTCGCCGTCCGTCAGCGTCTGCTTCTGCACGGCCGCGCCGTTGATGAGCGTCCCGTTGGCGCTCTTCTGGTCCTCCACCGCGTAGCCGCCTCCGTCCTGGAAGATGCGGCAGTGGCGGCGGGAGATACCAGGGTCGTACAGCACCACGTCGCACTCGGAGGTGCGCCCGATGAGCACGGAGTCCTGGTCGAAGACGAACTCCTTGCCGGCGTCTTTTCCCTCGGAGATCGTCAGTTGGAAGGCCATGTCGTCCTAGGAGCCTATCGAGGCATGTACGGCTCGGGCAACGGCGGCGCGCGCGCTCGCCGGCTCCAGCACTTCCGCCTCTCCACCGAAGGATAGCACCCACTGCGTGAGCCAGCGCTCACTGTCTCCGGCCACCCGCACCTCCACCCCTCCGTCAGCAAGCGGGCGGGCGTCCTGGCCGAAGCGCTCCTTCACGTAGGGTGCCGCCGTGGGGGTGAAGCGCACCCGGACGGAGGCCTCGCTGGCGCCGCGGGCCGGGTTGGGCACGTCCGCGCGGGCGTCCGGCGGGGGCTGGAAGGCCGTGGTGGTGACGGCCAGGTCCTCCATGCGGTCCAACCGGAACAGGCGTGCGTCCTGGCGGGTGTGGCAGAAGCCCTGGAGGTACCACTGGCCCCGGTGGCTGAGCAGCTCGTAGGGGCGGACCCGGCGCGGTTCCGCCGGGCGGCCGGGGCTGGCGTAGCCGAACGTCACCTCCAGCCGCTCCAGAATGGCCCGGGTGATGGGCCCCAGCGCCGGGGGCGCGTCCGCGGAGGCGTCGATCTTCCGGTACATGTCCCGGAAGCGCTCGCGGGCGGCGGGCGGGATGATGTTCTCCAGCTTGGTGAGGGCGCTCTGGAGCGCGTCGCCGGTGGCCGGGCGCAACAGCTCCGCCGCGGCGGCCAGGGCGGCGGCCTCGCCCGCGGTCAGCCGGGGCGGCGCGAACAGGCGCTGATCCAGGTCCACGTAGACGCGGTCGTTGTCCACGTAGATGTCGATGTAGTCGTCCGGGTTGAAGGGCGGCCGGCCCACGCAGGTGAGCAGGTCCAGTTCCTCCAGCAGGTCCTCGCGGCTGATGTTGAGGGCCTTGGCCAGGGCCTCCACGGTGACGCCGGGGTGCTTCGAAACGTAGGGGACGAGGAACAGCAGGCGGCGCAGCCGCTCATGGACGTTGCTCATGCGCTCACCCGCTGACCTTCCACCGGCGCGTGCTTCGCCAGGATGTTCGCGGCCATCCGCTCCAGGCGCTCGCGCGCCTCCGGAGGCCCCTCCACACGGCAGTCCTGCCCCAGCGACAGGACGAAGCGCGTCAGCCCGTCCAGGAACGTCACCGGGAAGCGGGCCCGCACCACGCCCTCCGACACCGGCTCCAACGCCGCGCCCGGGAACAGCGAGCCCGCGCGCGAGGCCTGCGTCCCCGTCAGCTGGAGCGTCACCTCCAGCGGTTCATGGAAGCGGTACTGCCAGGGGAAGTACGCCACGTGGGCGTCCAGCGAGAAGTCCGCCGGCACCTCGAAGTCCGGCGTGCGCGGCCGGGCGGTGTTCACCTTCAGCTCGCGGATGCGGTGGACATGGAAGGTGCGCAGGCCCTGGCGCAGGTGGCAGTAGCCCACCAGCGTCCACACGCCGCGCCGCAGCGCCAGGCCGTACGGGTCCACGCGCCGCTCCGTGACGCCGTCCTTGCGGGGGCTGCCGTAGGTCAGCTGCACCCACTTGTGGGCGGAGCACGCATCCCAGAGCTGCTCCAGGCGGGCGGAGACCTCCTTCTCCTGGCCCTGCTGGCCGGTGCCCAGCTCCATGCGCACACGCGGGGTGGGCAGGGATTCGCCGGCGAAGAAGCCGATTTTGCGCAGCGCGTGAGCCAGGTCGTCGCGGCCGGGGAACGCGCCGGACGCCAGCGCGGCGGACCCGGCGGCGTAGAGCACGGCCAGCTCCTCCTTCGTGAGGTCCGCCTCCGGCAGGTAGTAGACGTTGCGGTCGACGAGGTAGCCGTCGCGCCGCTCGTCGTCCCCCTGCACGTAGCTCAGCGGGAAGCCCAGCTCGACGAGCTCCGCCTTGTCGCGCTCGAATTTGCGCTCCGCGGCATCATCCGAGCCACCGTAGTCAGCGGGGAAGTGCTCACGCAGCTCGGCCCACGAGATGGGTTCCCGCGCGTCGAGCAACAGTGCCACGAGATCAAGGATGCGTTCCGTGCGGTCCATTCAGGTGATCGGTGACCATGGCGGACAGGACCCGGGAGATCAAGAGACCGGGGACTTCCGGGGTGGGAGAAAGGGGCAGGCCTGGAAACGAACAGAAAGGGAACAGCGGAGGGCACTGGCTCCGTCCAAGGGGGGATAGCCGCCCCAACCTGAACAGGCAAGCAGGTACCATCATGTACCCCTCGTTTCGTCCGCAAGCCAGCAGACAACCCCGGGTGTGGGGCTCGCACTCGGGGCGCGTCTGGGTTATTCCTTGGCCATTGTCGATTTGGGTGAGAAGCGACAGCGGGCCTCCTGGAGGCTTTGCTGGCTGCCGTGGGGCCGACGCGGCGGACCGATGCTTTGACGAGGGCTCGACCATGGACCGCACCTCCCTGCTGAAGAAGTGGCTTCCCGGGCTGGCGCTGGTGCTGCTGGCCTTCGTCTCCGCCCCGGCGCACGCCCGCTCCGAACCGCTCTACTTCGCGCTGGAGGTCCGGCGCGACGGCCGGCTGATCGCCCAGCCCAAGCTGCTGGGTGAAGCGGGCCGCACCCTTCGCGCCGAGCGCCGCCGTCCGGGCGCGACCGTGCCGGACTACCGGCTGGTGCTCACGCCCAAGGGCGAGGGCGACTCGTTCCAGCTCCAGGTGGACCTGTCCCTGCCGGAAGGGGAAGGCCACTCGCAGCTCGCCCTGCTGCACGGCCAGGAGCGCAAGCTCCAGCTGGGCCGGGTGCCTGGGGAGCTGGAGGTTTCGCTGCTCCTGATGAAGGTGGACTCCCCGGAGTTCCGCGCGCTGATGCGCCTGACGGAGCCGGCGACCGGCACGGTGAAGTCCGTCTCCTGCTCCATCTAGGCGGCCTTTGCGTGGACCGCGGCTACAGCACCGCCAGGTCGTCGCGGTGCACCGCTTCATCCAGGTAGCGGTAGCCCAGCACCGCCTCGATGTCCGTGCTCCGCCGCCCGGCGATGCGCCTGAGTTCGTTGGCGTCGTAGGTGGACAGGCCCCGCGCGAACACCGTCCCGGCCGAGTCCGTCAGGTCCACCGGGTCTCCCCGGCCGAAGTCCCCCTCCACGCCCGTCACGCCGCTGGGCAGCAGGCTGCGCTTGCCGGTGACGATGGCCTCCTTCGCGCCCGCGTCCACCACCAGCCGGCCCCGGGGCCGGAGCGCGTGGGCGATCCACGCGGTGCGCGCGCTGCGGCGTCCGGCGGGCTCGAAGAGCGTGCCCACGGCGTCCCCCTGGAGCACGCCACGCAGGCGGCCGGGCACCGCGCCGGAGGTGATGACGCAGGGGATGCCCAGCTCCGCGGCGCGAGCGGCGGCGCGCACCTTGGACGCCATGCCTCCCGTGCCCACCTCGCTGCTGGCGTCGCCAGCCAGGGCCAGCACGTCCGCGGTGACGCGCGGCACGGCGGGCATCAGGCGGGCTTCGGCGTCCTTGCGCGGGTCGGCGGTGTAGAGGCCCTCCACGTCCGACAGGAGGACCAGCGCGTCCGCCTCCACCACGCCGGCCACCAGGCTCGCCAGCGTGTCGTTGTCGCCGAACTTCAGCTCGTCCACGGACACGGTGTCGTTCTCGTTGATGACCGGCACCACGCCCGCGGCCAGCAGGCGCTCCAGCGTGTGCTTCACGTTGAGGTAGCGGCGGCGCTCCTGCACGTCCTCGTGGGTGAGCAGCACCTGGGCCACCGTCCGGGCCGCGTGACCGAACGCCTCCTCGTACGCCTGCATCAGGCGGCTCTGCCCCACCGCCGCGCACGCCTGCTTGCCTGGGATGTCCCGGGGGCGCGCGGGCAGCCCCAGCCGCTCCATGCCCAGCGCGATGGCGCCGCTGGACACCACCACCAGCTCCCGGCCCCCGGCGGCCCACAGCAGGTCCTGCCCCAGCGCGTCGAAGTGGGCACGGTTGAAGCGGCCCGTGGCGCTCGTCAGCGCGTTGGTCCCAATCTTCACCACCACGCGGCGGGCCCCGCGCAAGGCGTTGCGTGCGGAATCAGTCACAGGGGCAGCGTAGGCTGGAACGGGAAAGGACGCGCGTGGCCGGTTGTTCACCAGGCTGCGAGACACACCGGCTGGGGGGCTTTGTCATGAAACGCGGGTGGCCCCAGTCCATCCAATGCCTTGAATGCAGCGCGGGTCGTTCGATGTCCGCGCCAGGAGAAACGGTTTGAAGGAAATCTTCGGCAACACCCTGGGCCTGAAGTCGAGCGAGCAGCAGCGGCTGCGCAACACCTTCCGCCGCCGCGTGGATCCGCGCGAAATCGTGTCCGCGGAGCTTGCCCGCCACCTCACCGAGCTGTCGCACGAGCTCAACCGTCAGGTGGGCGTCCTCATCAACCGCAAGGGCGACATCGAGCACGTCGTGGTGGGCAACGCGCACAAGCTGGAGCTGCCGGACATCGGCCGTGCGCGCGCCGGACAAATCCGTCTGCGTGGCCTGCGGCTGGTGCACACGCACCTGAAGAGCGAACCCCTGACGAAGGACGACCTCACGGACCTCGCGCTCCTGCGCCTGGACTGCGTGGCGGCCGTGGGCGTGGGCAACGAAGGCCTGCCCGGCGTGCTGCACTGGGCCTACCTGGTGCCGGAGAACGGCGCGGGCGAGTTCTGGCACGTGTCCACCCTGCCCTCCGTGCACGTGGATCAGCCGGACCTGCTGTCCACGCTGGACGCGCTGGAGGAGGAGTTCAACCGCAAGGCCGCCGCGCGCACGGTGTCCGGGAAGGAGCGCGCCATCCTGGTGGCGGTGTGCCTGGACGGCAACCGCGCCCGGGCGGAGTCCTCACTCGCGGAGCTGAAGGAGCTGGCGCGCACCGCGGGCGTGGAGGTGGTGGACAGCGTGCTCCAGATGAAGCGCGAAGCGGATCCGCGCTACCTCATCGGCCGGGGCAAGCTGGAGGACCTGAACCTGCGCTCCATGCAGTCCATGGTGGACCTGCTCATCTTCGACAAGGACCTCACCCCGTCGCAGGGCCGCCACATCGGAGATGCGACGAGCCTCAAAATCCTGGACCGCACGCAGCTCATCCTGGACATCTTCGCCCAGCGCGCGCAGACGGCCGAGGGCAAGCTGCAGGTGGAGCTGGCGCAGCTGAAGTACCGGCTGCCCCGGCTGGTGCAGGGGGATGACTCGCTCAGCCGCCTCATGGGCGGTGGCGTGGGCGGCCGCGGCCCGGGTGAGACGAAGCTCGAAATCGACCGTCGCCGCGTGCGCGAGCGCATCACCAACCTGGAGCGCCGCATCGACGTCATCAGCCGCGAGCGCAGCGTCCGCCGGGCGCAGCGCAACCGGCGCGAGGTGCCGGTCATCTCCATCGTGGGCTACACCAACGCGGGCAAGTCCACGCTGCTCAACGCCATCACCAACGCGGAGGTGCTGGCGGAGGACAAGCTGTTCGCCACGCTGGACCCCACGAGCCGGCGGCTGCGCTTCCCGCAGGAGCGCGAGGTCATCATCACCGACACGGTGGGCTTCATCCGGGACCTGCCCAAGGACCTGGTGGCGGCCTTCCGCGCCACGCTGGAGGAGCTGTACGACGCAAGCCTCCTGTTGCACGTGGTGGACGCGAGCGACCCGGCGCGCGACGACCAGGTGGAGGCGGTGGAGAAGATCCTCGCCTCGCTGGGTTTGATGGAGAAGCCGCGCCTGATGGTGTGGAACAAGGCGGACCAGCTGTCCGCGGACGAGGTGGAGTCGCTCTTGCGCTCCCTGGGCGGCGTGGCCATCAGCGCGGTGAAGCGCGAGGGCCTGTCCACGCTCCTGGCCAAGGCGGACATCACCCTGTTCGCCGAGGGTGCGTCCGAGTCCATCGGCGTCGTCTGACGGTGGGCGGGTTGTCGGCGCGGGGGCCCTCCCCGTAGAGTCGGGGGGCCTTGGCTCCCGCGCTGAAACTGCTCATCCCTTTGTTGACGGCCCAAATCGAAGGCCTGCCCGGACAGGACTCCGGGCCGGACTACGACCGGCCCGTCTCGTCCATCACCACCGGCTACATCGAGCTGCTCGAGAAGAACAGCCACATCGTCTACCCGGTCATCGCCGTGGTGACGCTGCTGCTCATCGGCTGGGGCATCCTGTCCGCGTGGAGAACGCAGGACATCGACGGCCTGCAGAAGAACGAGTTCAAGCGCGCCATCATCAACCAGCTGCGCAGCAACATCAGCGGCATGCCCGGCGACATGCTGGGCCGCACCATCGGGTTGGACCGGCTCAAGACGAACCGCCTGCTAGAGGAGATGCAGACGGAAGGGCTTGTGCTCAGCCACACGAACTCGGAGCGGCTCACCGTGTGGCGCGTGCGCGGCGCGGGCCCCGAAGCGAAGCCGCGCCGCTACTAGGACGTGTCCGCAAATAGTTCGAGGGGAGCTGGGTGTTAGGAGGGCATGAGCCGAGGAGAGCTGACGGACGCCCAATGGGAGCGGCTGGCAGGACTGCTGCCGCCCCAGAAACCCGCGCGGGGCCGACCGAACAAGGACCACCGCGAAGTGCTCGACGGAATCCTCTGGGTGCTGCGCACCGGAGCGCCCTGGCGCGACATGCCTCGGGAGCAGTTCGGCAGTTGGAAGACGCTCAGCAGCCGATTCTACCGCTGGCAGGAGGCAGGCATCTGGGCGCGAGTGCTGCGGCAGTTGCAGGCCGAAGCGCACGAGGATGAGCACCTGGACTGGACGCTGCACTTCCTGGACGCCAGCGTCATTCGCGCCCACCAGCACGCAGCCGGCGCACGCGGCACGCCGGTAAAAGGGGGGAGGCCGAAGCGCTGGGCCGCAGCCAGGGAGGCTTTTCAACCAAGCTGCACGTCCGGGCGGAGGGCCA
This sequence comes from Corallococcus sp. AB018, assembly GCF_003986945.1. Taxonomy (NCBI): domain Bacteria; kingdom Pseudomonadati; phylum Myxococcota; class Myxococcia; order Myxococcales; family Myxococcaceae; genus Corallococcus; species Corallococcus sp. AB018. The sequence continues at coordinate 105,901 of NZ_RAWR01000003.1, forward strand.
GGGGCGGCCGCTCGTCTTCGAGCTGACGGCAGGCCAGCGCCATGAGACGCAGGCCTTTGAGGCGCTGATGGCGGGTGGCAGCGTGCCGCGCGCGCACTCGCCGGGTGCGCCACGCCGCTTGCCCGACGCCCTCGCGGCGGACAAAGGCTACAGCTACCCCAGCCTCCGCGCCTGGTGCCGCGAGCATGGGGTGCACGCCATCATCCCCACTCGCTCGGACCAGCCCCGGCAGCGCACCTTCCGGCGCGCGGCCTACCGCAAGCGCTGCCGGGTGGAGTGTCTCTTCAATCGCTTGAAGCAGAACCGGCGGGTGGCGACGCGCTATGAGAAGCGCGCCGCCAACTATCTGGCGATGGTCCATATCGCTTCCATCCGCCTCTGGCTCTAATTTGCGGACACGCCCTAGCGCCTCGCGGCGTCTTCAGACGCCGGACAGCTCCGACTTCGGCTGGCGCGTCATCAGGTCCACGACGGCCATCTTGGCGTTCTTGCCCTCATAGGCGATGAGGTAGACCTGCTCGCAGATGGGCAACTCCACGCCCGTCTTGAGGGACAGGTCGCGCGCGCTCTTGGCGGTCTTCACGCCCTCGGCGACCTCCTTCATCTCCGCGAGGATGTCCGGCAGCTTGCGGCCCTTGCCCAGCTCCATGCCCACGTGGCGGTTGCGGCTGAGCTCGCCCGTGCAGGTGAGCACCAGGTCGCCCATGCCGGACAGGCCGGAGAGCGTCAGCGGGTTGGCGCCCTTGCGCACCGCGAGCCGCGTAATCTCCGCCAGGCCACGCGTGATGATAGCGGCCCGCGCGTTGTGGCCCATGCCCAGGCCGTCCGCCATGCCCGCGGCGATGGCGATGACGTTCTTCAGCGCGCCGCCGTACTGCACGCCCACCACGTCCGTGGACGTGTACGAGCGGAAGGTGTCCGTCTGGAGCGCCTTCTGACAGCGCTGGGCCACCTTGTCCCAGTGCGCCGCGATGGTCACCACCGTGGGCATGCGACGGGCCAGCTCCTTGGCGAAGCTGGGGCCGGAGAGCACCGCGACGTACGGGTGGAACTCCTCCGGCAGACAGTCCTCCAGCAGCTCCGTCATGGTGAGCAGCGTGCCGTTCTCGATGCCCTTGGACACCGTGACGAGCGGCACGCTCTTGGGCAGGAAGTCCTTGGCGCGCGCGAGCACCTCACGGGTGGCGTGGCTGGGCGTGGCGAGCACCACCATCTCCGAGCCGGCCAGCGCCTCCTCCAGGTCCGTGGTCGCGCGCACGCGCTCGGAGAGGGGGATGCCCTTGAGGTAGGTGGCGTTCTCGTGGCGGGTGTTGATGGCCTCCACGGTGGAGGGCTCACGGCCCCACAGACGGACTTCGTCGCAATTCACCGCGAGCACGTTGGCGAGCGCCGTTCCGAACGAACCTGCACCGATGACACTGCCGCGCATGAGCTGACCTCGGGTCGAGAGGGGGAAGGGGGATTTCAGAACAGCGTGGACACCACGCCCACGGACAGCGTGGGCATGAACTCCGCGTCCGAGGAGCGGCTGCGGAAGTCGCCACCGAACGAGACAGCGTAGGACGTCTTCTCACCCACGGGAAACTCCGCGCCCAGCCGGACGAGGACGGACGCATCCAGCTTCCACGCGGGCGGCACACCGGACAGCGGATCCTTCTGGATGGGATCCATGTCGAAGGCCATCAGTGCGCGGACATCCAGGTACGGCCGCCACGCGCGCGGGCTGTCGCCCTGGAAGGACGCCACCAGCCCCGGGGCCACGTTCCATTCGCGCCGGCCGCTCAGGTAGCGCGCGCCCTTGTCCTCGGTGTCCGGGGGACGCAGGAAGAACGCGTGGCCGCCGTCCACCACGAAGGCGAGGCTGACGTTGTCGCTGTCCAGGAGGGTGAAGCGGACGCTGGCGCGCAGCTCGGTCATCAGGCCGTAGACGGTGTCCACGCCCAGCCCCAGGTCCAGGTGCTCCAGCACACCGTACACGCCGCGCGCGGACACGAAGGGGAAGCCCAGCTCCATGCCCACGCCCGCGTGTCCGGAGCCCAGCGACCGGCCGCCGTAGAGACCGTAGCGGTTGGGGGCCTGGGGTGGAGGCGGCGGACGGGGAGCCTTGACGCGACGGTGCGCGGATGGCGGCTCGGCGAGTGGCGGCGGAGCGGCCCGGGGCGGCGGAGGCGGAGGCGGCGCG
>NZ_RAWR01000400.1:0-3523 GCF_003986945.1 Corallococcus sp. AB018
GCTCAGGGAGGACCGCTGACCCACCCCACCGGGCGGGACTACATCTTCTAGAAGGACGTCCAGCCATCGCTCCCCCTGGTGACCAGGGGCATCCGGAAAGGACGTGGGCCGGCCCGTGCTTCGACTTCTCTTCGCCCTGATGTCGCTGCTCCCCTACGGCTTGCGCCGCCACGTCGTGCGCGGCCTGATGCACGGCGTGTGGGGACGGCTGTCCCACGCGAAGGTGTACGGCCTGAAGGACCTGCCGGACGGCCCCTGCCTCTTCATCTGCAACCACCTGTCCAACGCGGACGGCTTCACGCTCTACCGGGCGCTGCGTCCCCGGCGCATCGTCTTCCTGGCGGGCGTGAAGCTGCACGGCACCGTGATGACCCGGCTGGCGGCGGAGACGATGGACACCATCGACATCACGCCCAACTCGCCGGACATCGAAGCGCTGCGCCGCTGCGTGGAGCTGCTCAAGGGCGGCCAGTCCGTCCTCATCTTCCCGGAAGGGGGCCGCAGCCGCGCCGGAGGCCTGCTCGAGGCGAAGAAGGGCGTGGGGCTCATCGCCAAGCGCGCGGGCGTGCCCATTGTCCCGGTGGCGCTCACGGGCACGGAGAAGCTCATGCCCATCAACGACTCCGACATGGGCGGCGAGCGGCTCTTCCACGCGGATGTCACCGTGACCTTCGGGCCCGCGTTCCGCATGGCGGACCTGGAGCCGGAGGTGTCCGGCTCCTCCGACACGCGCCAGGCGCTGGTGGACGCGATGATGCGCCGGGTGGCCGCGCTGCTGCCGCCCGCGTACCAGGGCGTCTATGCAGGTGGCCCGGAGCCGGTGGCCCCCACGGCTCCGCCCTCCGCCGTGCCGCCCTCCGCGTAGTCCGCGTCACGCTGTACGAAAACGGCCGCGCGGGCGGGTGCCCACGCGGCCGTCTGTCTTCAGGCCATCCCGGTTACTGGAGGAACGCCTTCTTGACCTCGGTGAGCAGCGGGTTGGTGCCCGTCGCGGGGTCGGTGCATCCCTGGTTGATGGTCCAGATGATGGTGCCGCCGTAGCCGTTCGCCTTGGCGTACTGGCCCTTGGCCTGGATGGCCTCCGGACCGTCGTACGTAATCCAGCGCACCGTGCCGTCCTCCACCGGCGTGTTGAACGTGACGTAGTTGGCCTGCGCCGCCGCGTCCCACTGGAGCGTGCCCGTCTTGGAGAGCGCCAGAATCTTCTTGTACGTGAAGGAGTTGTCCCCGCCCACGTAGTCGGACCAGTCCGTGAAGGGCTGGCGCGGGCCGGTGATGTGCCGCCACGCGAGGCCGTAGAACGGGATGCCCATGCCCAGCTTCTCCTTGGGGATGCCCGCGGCCACCCAGGCCTTGAGGCTGGACTCCACGGAGGTCGGGTGGGTGCCGGACTCGCCCTTGAGCGCGGACGTGAACCACGAATCCCAGCCGCCCCAGACGCCAATCATCTCGTAGGACATGACGTTCACCTGGTCCAGGTACTGGGCCAGCTGCGGGTACCACTTGAGCGACGCGTCCGTGGCGAAGTTGTTGTTGATCCAGCCAATGGGGAACGTCAGCAGCATGTTGGGCCGCACCTGACGCAGCCGCTGCACCAGCGCGAGCAGGTTCGGCTTGTCCGCCTCCTCCACCGGCTCCCAGTCGATGTCGAGCCCGTCGTAGCCGTGGTCGTCCATCGCCTTGAGCAGGTTCTGGACGAACTTCTCCCGGTTGGCGGAAGAGGCAGCGCCCACCCAGTTGGCGTGCTCGCCCGCGCCGCCCACCATGATGATGGCCTTGCGCCCCGCCGCGTGCGCGCGGGTGGAGAGCGTCTTCGCCATGGCGGAGCCATTCGAGTTGTCGAAGATGGCGTCCACCGTGCCGTCCGTGTTCGGCGTCACGCGGCCCACCATGATGTGCGTGAGCGCGCTGAAGTCCACCTTCTCCGGCGGGTAGTCATCCGCGTTCCAGCCCGTGTAGTAGCCGGACACCCACTTGTTGGTGTTGCCCACCGGGCCCGTCACCACCACGTCCGCCGTGGCCTTCTTCGTCGTGTCCGCCTTGCTCGTGGCCACGACGTGGTAGGTGCCCGCCGTCTGGGGCGCGGTGTACGTGCCGCTGGTGGTGACGGTGCCGCCGGTGGCGCCTTCCTGCACGCTCCAGGTGACGGCCGTGTTGGTGTTGCCCGTCACCAGCGCGGTGAAGGTCTGCACGCCGCCTCGCGACAGCGTCACGCTGGCGGGGGTGACGCTGACACTCACGCCCGTGGTGGAGGTCCGCTTGCCGGACACCGCCGCGGACTTCGCGCTCTCACCGACCGCGTTCAGCGCGGTGACGGCGTACCAGTACGTCGTGTTCACGGCCGCGCTGGTGTCCTTGTAGGACGCGGCGGTGAGCGCGGAGGAAGTGAGCCGCGTGTACGTGCCCGTCTGAGACGTGGCGCGATACACGTGGTAGCCGGAAGCGCCCGTCACCGTGCCCCAGGTGAGGGCCACGTCCGTGGCGGAGCCCGTGGCCTTCAGGGCCGTGGGCGCGGAAGGCGCGGTGGTGCCCGCCGCCAGGCGCACGTTGTCCAGGTACATCACGGGCAGCGAGCGGCCCGCGTTCTCCATCACCACCAGGCCATCCAGCGTCGTGTTCGCCGCGCCCAGCGTGGAGAGCGGCATGCGGCACAGCGTCCACGTGTTGGCCTTCAGCGTGCCGCCCGTACAGGTGGGGTTGAGCGCCACGGGCGACTTCGCCACGCCGCCCACGCTCGCGTAGAGCGCCAGCGCGGGGTTGGTCGTCGCGCCGGGGTTCACCTGCAGCTCCACGAAGCCTTGGCCCGTGGTGGGCACGCCCGCGTGGTGGAAGTACAGGCCCGTCCAGGGGCCGAACGTCGCGGAGATGGAACGGGTGCCCGCGTACACGGGCCTCGTCGCGCTGAGGCTGTGCGTCGCCCAGGACCAGTCCTGCCAGCCCGAGCCGAGCCCGTCGTCGAACATCGTGGTCGCGCTCGCGAGCGCGTCCCCGGAATTCCCCAGCGAGTCGTCGTCTCCCGCGGTGGACGTGAAGTCCGGCGCGCCACCGCAGCCGGTGTGCATGGCGCCCAACGCCACGAGGAACCCAATGAGCTGCCTTCTCAAGTTCTCTCCTGCTGCCAGGTGAAAAGAGCGGGGCCGGGGGAACCGCATCCCCCTGCTCGCGGCGCGTGGCAGGGGTCCCCCGGTCGCCCTGTCGCCGCGCCTGGATTGGCGGACGTGCAAGGGGGGACCTGGCGAATCGCAGGGCGAGAAACACCGCGATTCATCGTCTGTGTTCAAGCCATGGGGTGGGGTGTTTCGGCACGTCGCCAGGACGGCAGGCTGCTGTGTCAGCGGCGCGGCGGGCGTCTGGCTTCAGAGGGAAACACGCCTGGTGACGGCTGGGGCGGGCGGGCTGAGTGATCCCCGCATTTAAGCGAGCGGATCGCCAGACGCCTACCTGACAGCTGCGTGCGAGGCGGAGTGGTGGGGAGCAGTAAGAGAGGCCATGCGGGGACGCAAAGTGGCCATCAACGAAGAGC
>NZ_RAWR01000401.1:0-3438 GCF_003986945.1 Corallococcus sp. AB018
GAGAAGTGGCTGGGGGTGGGTGGGACGTCGGCGGTGTATCAGGCGCTGGATGTGAAGAAGCACCAGCGCGTGGCGCTCAAGGTGTTGGCGGTGCCGTACGCCGACGAGGCGATGGTGACGCGCTTCCGCCAGGAGGTGGACCACGCCCGGGCGCTGGAGCACGTGAACATCCTGCATGTGTTTGACGTGGGCTCGGATGGGGAGCGGCACTACCTGACGGTGGAGCTGCTGGAGGGAAGGGACCTGCGTCAGGTGATGATGGAGGGCCGACCTACGTTGGCCAATGCCTTGCGGTGGCTGACGCACGCCACGGTGGCGCTGGAGCACGCGCACGCGCAAGGGGTGCTGCACCGGGACGTGAAGCCCGGGAACCTGTTCGTCACGCGCACGGGCGTGCTGAAGCTGATGGATTTCGGGCTCGCCAAGAGCGCGCATGTGATGGGCAACACGGCGCAGGGCGCGACGCTGGGGACACCGGAGTACATGGCTCCGGAGCAGGTGACAGGTGTGCCCGTGTCGCCGGCCACGGACCTGTATGCCCTGGGTGTGGTGGCGTACGAGATGATCACCGGGCAGCTGCCGTTCCGGCATGCGCAGCCTGTCCCGCTGATGTTGATGCACGTGCAGGAGACGCCTGTGCCTCCGAGGAAGCGGCGTCCAGAGCTGCCGGAAGCCTTCGAGCAGGTCGTCCTCACGCTGATGCGGAAGCGGCCCGAAGAGCGTTACGCCAGTGCAACGGTGCTGCGCGCTGAACTGGCGAAGCTATGGCCGCTGGCACTTCAGCAGGGGCGCGCGTTATAGGAGGCTCCTTCCCTGGGGGCCTCCATGTCTGTCAAATTCAACCACACGATCATCGCCGCGAAGGACAAGGTCGCATCCGCGCAATTCCTCGCGGAGTTGCTCGGGCTGCCGGAGCCCACGCCGTTCGGGCACTTCCAGGTGGTGAAGCTGACGGATGGGGCGTCGCTCGACTACGTGACCACGCAGGACGCGATCCACGGGCAGCACTACGCGTTCCTGGTGACGGAGGAGGTCTTCGATTCGCTGATCGCGAAGATCCGCGACCGGAAGATCCAGCACTGGGCCGACCCGCGCGGCCAGCATGAGAACCAGATCAACACCCATGACGGAGGCCGTGGGGTCTACTTCCAGGACCCCAACGGCCACTACATGGAGGCCATCACCGTGCCGTACGGCGGGTGGTGAGTTTTCACTGTCTGGGATTGCGTTCCTGCGACGGTTGAGTGACCGCTCTTCTCGGCGCAAGTCCGGGGAGTAGACTCCCGACGCATGGGCGCTGCGTCGAACTCCCCGGATGAAAAGAACGCGCTGCTTCGCGGTCTTCCCTCCATCGAACAACTCCTGCGGCGGCCGTCGCTGGAGTTCCGGCTCGCGAACCTTCCCCATGCCCGCGCGGTCGCGGCCCTGCGGCTCGCTGTCGAACGCGTGCGGTCCCGGCTCCTCGCTGGTGACTTGCGCCCCTTCGAGGACGCGGACGTGGAGGCGGCGCTCTCGTCCCTGGCCACGCCGAACCTCCGGCGCGTGTTCAACGCCACCGGCGTCGTGCTCCACACAAACCTCGGTCGCGCACCGCTCGCTCCAGAAGCCGTGGAGCGCGTCGTCGCCGTGGCCCGGGGCTACTCCAACCTCGAATACGACCTGGACGAAGGCGAACGCGGCAGCCGCTACGCTCCGCTCATCGGCCTCCTGCGCACGCTCACCGGCGCGGAGGACGCCATCGTCGTCAACAACTGCGCGGGCGCAGTGCTCCTCGTCCTCGCCGCGCTCGCCTCCGGTCGCGAATGCGTCGTCTCCCGCGGTGAACTCGTCGAAATCGGTGGAGGCTTCCGCATCCCGGACGTCATGCGCCAGTCCGGCGCGAAGCTCGTCGAAGTGGGCAGCACCAACCGCACCCGCCGCGCGGACTACGCCAACGCACTGAGTCCAGACACCGGCCTCATCGTGAAGGTCCACCGCTCCAACTTCGCGCTCGTCGGCTTCACGGAAGAGGCGTCCCTCGCGGAGCTCACCGAACTGGGACGCTCCCGTGACGTGCCCGTGTTCCAGGACCTGGGGTCCGGCGCGCTCATTCCGCTGTCCGGCCCAGGCCTCACCCCGGAGCCCACCGTCGGCCAGGCCATCCGGGACGGCGCGGACGTCGTCGCCTTCTCCGGCGACAAGCTCCTCGGCGGCCCCCAGGCCGGCGTCATCGTCGGCCGCCCGGACCTGCTTCAGCGCATCAAATCCCACCCGCTCACACGTGCGCTGCGTGTCGACAAGATGACGGTCGCGGCCCTGGAGGCGACGCTGGAGCTGTACCGGGATGGCCGCGCGGACGCGGTCCCCACCCAAAGCCTGCTCACCCAGCAACCGGCTTTGTTGCGATCCCGTGCCGAACGCCTGGCGGCCCTGCTCGCGGCGCTGGGCGTGGAGGGCCGTGTCGTGTCCGTGGATGGACAGGTGGGTGGAGGTGCCATGCCTCTGTCCCGGTTGCCTTCCTACGCTTGCAGCCTCACCGTAGAAGCGCCGAAAGTATTCCTGGAACGTCTGCGCGAAGCCGAGGTGCCGGTTATTGGCAGGATTGCGGATGACGAGGTCGTTCTCGACGTCCGGTGTCTCTCAGAGGAGGACCTGGGGCAGGTCGCGCAGGCTGTGGCGGCCGCCCGTTCGGGAAGCCAGCCATGATCAACAGCGCCGTGCTCGTTTTAAACCGGTACTACCAACCGGTTCACGTGACGTCAGTCAAACGGGCCTTTTCCCTGCTGTATCAGGGCGTCGCCAAAGCCATCGACGAACAGTACCGGCTGTATGAGTTCGAGGACTGGGCCGCCCTCAGCGCCACCCAGGACAGCATCACCACCATCGACCGCACCATCCGCGTGCCGCGCGTCCTCGTGCTCGGCGCGTATGACCACCTGCCTCGCGCCAAGGTGCGCTTCTCGCGCCTCAACATCTACGCGCGCGACAACGACACCTGCCAGTACTGCGCGAAGCAGCTGCCCCGCAGCGAGCTCAACCTGGACCACGTCAGCCCCCGCACCCAGGGCGGCAAGACGACGTGGGAGAACGTCGTGTGCTCCTGCGTGCCCTGCAACCTGAAGAAGGGCGGGCGCACGCCGGAACAGGCCGGGATGCGGCTGCTCAAGAAACCCGTGCGCCCGCGCTGGACGCCGCTGTTCCGCGGCGCCATCCGCAAGATCACCTACCGGGAGTGGCTGCCGTTCCTCCACCTCGCGGACGTGTCGTACTGGAACGTCGAGCTGCTCGACGAGTGACAGCGAACGGCTCCCCGGCCGCCTGCTCCCCGAGCCTCCTGGCTCCGGGGCGCGGGCTCCGGGCGCTACAGGGTCGGCCGTGAAATGGCGGGGTGTCGACTCGGGCGGTAGGACGGGCTTTGATGCGAGCCTTCGTGAAGCCCGCCCCCTTGCCTCCATCCGC
>NZ_RAWR01000402.1:0-3414 GCF_003986945.1 Corallococcus sp. AB018
GGCCCACCCCGCCCAGCACGAAGACGCCTCCGCCTCCCCTACTTCCATGACCACCGACGTGCAGGTGACCCCAGTGCGCGGCGCGGCGGACCGGACGGCGTTCATCCGGCTGCCGTACTCGCTCTACCGTGACGACCCGAACTGGGTGCCGCCGCTGGAGATGGAGCGCCGCGACTTCCTGGACCCGAAGAAGAACCCCTTCTTCGACTACGCGGAGGTGGAGCTGTTCCTCGCGCGCCGCGGGCAGGACGTGGTGGGCCGGGTGGCGGCCATCAAGAACCCGCGCCACATGGAGTTCCACGGCACGAAGGAGGGCTTCTTCGGCCTCTTCGAGTGCGTGAACGACGCGGGCGTGGCCCGGGGCCTCCTGGACGCGGCCAGCGCGTGGCTGAAGGCGCGCGGCATCGACTCCGTGCTGGGGCCGGCCAACTTCTCCTCCAACCAGGACTGGGGCCTGCTCGTGGAGGGCTACGAGAGCCCTCCCGCGCTGATGATGCCCTACAACCCGACGTACTACGCGGGGCTGCTGGAGACGTGCGGCTTCACCAAGGCGAAGGACCTGTTCGCCTTCGAGCTGTCCGCGTCCACGCCGCCGCCGGAGAAGGTGGCGCGCATCGCGGAGAAGATCCGCCAGCGCGAGGGCGTCACCGTGCGCGCGGTGAACCTGAAGGACTTCCCCGCCGAGGTCGCCCGCATCAAGCAGATCTACAACGCGGCCTGGGAGAAGAACTGGGGCTTCATCCCCTTCACGGACCGCGAGTTCGAGCACATGGCCAAGGAGATGAAGGCCATCGTGCGTCCGGAGTTGGTGCTGATCGCCGAGGTGAAGGGCGAGCCCGTCGCCTTCTCCATGACGCTGCCGGACGCCAACGAGGCGTTCAAGGCGGCCAACGGACGGCTCACGACGTTCGGCCTGCCCATTGGCCTGGTGAAGCTGGTGCTGGCGTCGCGCAAGCTCAAGCGGCTGCGCCTGCTCACGCTGGGCATCAAGGAGGGCTACCGGCGCCGCGGCCTGGACGCCATCCTCTACCTGGACACCCTGCGCAACGCGAAGGAGCTGGGGTACACGGGCGGCGAGATTTCGTGGACGCTGGAGGACAACCACCTGGTCAACCGCGCCATCGAGTCCATGGGCGGCCAGCGCTCCAAGACGTACCGCGTGTTCCAGCGGCCCGTCTGACGTCGTCCTGAAACACTTCCGCCCGGGCGCTTGAGGCACCCGGGCGGAAGGTCACTGCTTGAAGTCGTTTGGAAGCGCCCTGCCCTACTTCACCTGCGGCGCGGCGCCCGAGCCCCCGGCGGCGGACTCCTTCACGGAGGCCGCGCTGGTGCCGGCGTTCTCCTTCTCCAGCTGGGCGCGCTTGGACTTGAGCGTCGTCAGCAGACCGTCAAAGCCCTTGGTGGAGAGGATCTTCTTGAACTGGCCGCTGTAGGTGTCCACCAGGGAGACCTCGTCGGTGATGACGTCGTAGATGCGCCAGTCGGCCTTGGGCGAGGCCTTGTAGAGGCGGTAGTTCACGGGCACCTGGTCCGTCTTCACGGTGAGCTCGGTGTCGACCGTGGCCTCGGTCCCCTGCACGCTCTCCTTGCCGTACTTCACGTCCGCCTTCGCCTGGCCGATGGCCTTCTGGGCGTACGAGGCGCGCAGCAGGCCCGTCATGGTTTCCGTGAAGTCCTTGCGCTGGGCGGCGGTGAGGCCCGCCCAGGCCTTCTCACCCAGGGCTCGCTTGGCGAGCTCCTCGAAGTCCACGAAGGACTCCACGACGGTCGCCAGGGACTGCACATTGGCGCCAGGGGCGTTGGCCGCCTTCTGCACGGCGGCGTTGCCGTTCTTCACCACGTTGAGCGGGCTCACGGGAGCGGCGGCGAGCAGCGTGGCGGCAAGCAGGGAAGCAATCATATCGATGAAGCTCCGGGTTGAAGTTCAGGTGTGACGACACCTGTGAGGACTGGCAGCCTGGAAGGGTTATTCATCCGTCGCGGGGACGGCACCGGTGACGCGGGCGAGTGACGCCAATCCGACGCGCACGTCGTGCCAGCTCTTGCCGCGCTCGGCGGAGGCCTGGGCTAGCGCGGTGAAGGCGTCCACCAGCTCACGCGTGTCGCCGGTGCCCAGGTCGAAGGCGGCGTAGGCGGCGGTGGCCCAGCGCTTCGCGTTCTTCTCCGCCTCCGTGAAGGACTTCGCGCGCGCGTAGGACGCGGCGAGCTGGCTCTGCACCTGCGTGACTTCCAGCTGGATGCCGGCCTTGAGCGTCAGCTCCTGCGCGTGCAGCTTGTCCAGCTCCGCGCGGGCCTGCTCCAGCTGCGCGTCCTTGATGGGGATGTCGAAGGTGCCTCGGATGACCAGGCCCAGGCCCGCGGTGCGGTCGTTGAACGGGTCGTACGCGAAGGGGCTGCGCTGGCGCGTGGCGCTGCTAGTCCAGCGCACGTCGTAGTAACCCGCGAGCCCCAGGTCCGGGTAGTAGCTGCGCTCGCGGATGATGACCTCCTGCTCGCGCGCGATGATGCCCGCGGCGATGGCCTTCAGCTCCGGGCGGCGCTCGTTGGCCTGCTTCAGCGAGGTCTCCAGGTCGGGCACCTTCACGTCGCCCTGGAGCGGCAGGTCCTCCTCCATCACCTCCACCTGCTCGTCCGGGCCCGCGCTGGCGAGGAGCCGGATGGCGGTGAGCGCGAACTGCTCGCCCTGGACGGCGGTGGCGCGCTGCGACTCCACCAGATGGCGGAAGTACCCCAGCTTGTAGGTGTCCAGCTTCGTCACCTGATCCGAGTCCTCCTTGAGGAGCGCGTCGATCTTGTCGCCCGCGTCCTTGAGGCGCTTGGACACGTCCTCCAGCTGCTTCAGGCCGGCCCGGGCCAGCTGGTAGCCGTAGTACGCCTGCGCGGCCTGGAAGCCGGCCTCCGCGCGCACGCGCTCACGCAGCGCCGCGCCCACCTTGGGGCCCTGCTCGCCCGCCTTCTCCAGCGCGGAGAGCTTGCCGAACGTGTACAGCGGCAGCACCGCGTTGCCGGTGGAGAACACCGTCACGCCCACCTTGCCGAAGTTCCAGTCGCCTTCCAGCGACGCCTCCGTGGTGGGCGGGCCGCCCAGGCCGTTGTTGCGCGCCTCGGGGACGGGGCCGCCCGCGCCCAGGGTGATCTCGAACCGGGGAAACCAGGCCCAGCGGGCCTGATCATAGAGCGCCTGGAACTTGCGCAGCTCCGCGCTGGCCTCCGCCACGCGCGCGTCTTGCGTGCGCGCCCGCGCCACCAGCTGGGCCAGGGTGATGGGCCCCTTCAGGGGCTTCGTGGCCTGGGAGGTGCCCGGGGCCTGGGTCTGGGCTTCCTCCGGGGCGCCCCTGGGAGCGCCGGGGGTGAGGTCACCCCGAGCACCGTCTCCCGAGCCGGGGGCGATGGGTGACGTGCCCAGGTCCTGCG
>NZ_RAWR01000403.1:0-3344 GCF_003986945.1 Corallococcus sp. AB018
GCTCGGGGGTGGCCACCTTCACCGGCGTGCCCGCGTCCTCCGGAACGGTGACCGTCTTCGTCGGGGGCGTGCCCGCGTCGGTCTGCGCATCCACGGTCTTCGTGGGCGGCGGCGTGACGACCGGCGGAGGCGTCGTCTCCAGCGGCTTGGGCGCGTCCACGGGCTGCGTGGGCTGCGTCACCTTGGGCGCGTCGGGCTTGGGCGTTTCGGAGCTGCCCGAGCCCTTGGAGAGCACCACCGCGGCCACGGCCGCGACGAGGACCAGGCCGCCCGCGATGTAGAGGCCCGTGCGCTTGGGCTTCATCGCGGCGATCAGCGCCGCGTCGTCCTCGTCGTGCGTGGGCTTGGATGCGGCGGGCTTCGTGGAGGCCGCGCTGTTCGTGGACGCGGTGCTGGCCGGGGGGGGCGCGACAGGGGCCGCGGTGTTCGTCGCGGCAGCCGGGGCGTTCGCGCTGGGAGCGGAGGCCTCCGTGGCGCTCGCTCCGGACGGCTGCACGGGCGTGGCGGGCTCGGGCTCCGTGAAGTAGGCCTCGGACGCGGGCACGTCCTGCGCGGCGGGCTCCACCGGATCCATGGAGGCCGGCTGTGTGTTGAAGGGCGTCGTCTCGGGGAACTCGACGTTGAGCGCCACGGGGGCCACCTGCGGCGGCGTGATGCCGTGGCCCGGATACGGCGGCAGCGCGAGCTGCGGCGGCGCGGACTCCTCCACCGGCACTTCTTCCTGGAAAGGCTCCACGCCGCTGACCAGCGTCACCTCGGACGACGGCGGGGCCGGCGTGGGCGGAGGCACGGGCGCCAGCGGGCTGGGCGCGATGGCCGCGCCACCGAAGATGGGCGGACGCGAGGGCTGCGACTCCACGGGCGCCTGCGCGGGCTGGGCGGCGAACGGGCTGGGCGCCGGAGCGCGGGCCGCGGACGACCAAGGCGAACCGGGGCCCCAGGTGCTGGAGGCGCTCAGGCCCTCCGTGTCCACCCGGCTCCAGTCGAGCAGCAGGCTGCGCCGCGCGTGATCCACCGCACGGTGCGCCGGAGGCGGCTCCACGAGGAACGCCGAGCCCTCCTGCGACAGCGGCGGAACCGCGGGCTCCGCGCCCTCCTGTCCGAACGGAGGCGGACCGTCCTCGCCGGGACGAACGCGCGGCGGGAAGATGACCACCTGCGCGGGCAGAGGGGAGACCGGCGCGGGCGCCATCTCCGCCACGGGCGTGACCTCCTCCATGGGCTCGGGATGCGCGGGCGCGGCTTCGGGCTCCGGCTCGGTGACTGGGACCTCCGCCACGGGCGCCGCCTCCACCGGGGGCGGTTCCACGGGGGCCGGCGCTTCCTGGGGCGCGGCCTCCTGCGCGGGCGCGACGTCCACGGGGATGGGCGGCGCGGCGTTCAGCCACTGCTCGATGCCCGGCTTGCTGCTCTGCACGGGCTCCAGCGGCGCGTTGCCCAGCTCGCGGATCAGCCCTTCGAAGTACAGCTTGCTGATGATGCCCAGCGCGGCCAGGTCCTCGAAGTCCGAGTCCTCCACCACGCGCGACAGCGCGCGCTTGCCGTCGAACAGGCGCAAGAGGCCGTTCACCTCGTCGGGGATCTCCGACAGACGATCCGCCAACTGGTGGTAGTCGATCTCGAAGACCGTCTCCAGGGGCGGGAGCTGCTCGAGCATCCGGCCCCACTCGTCCAGCCGGCGCATGCCCTCCATGAGGAGGCCCTGCGTGGAGACCTCGATGCGCTCCGTGCGGTCCAACGTGGTGAACTGCACGTCGAACTGGCCTTCGAACGTGTTGAGCAGGCGGTAGAAGGCGTTCTCGCCCTTGAGCCGGCCCAGCTCCGCGTCGATGACGCGGCCCTCCTTGAAGTAGACGACGCCGGTGCGCTCGCCCTGGATGGAGATGACGCCCGTCTTGCGGCCGATTTCGAAGGTCTGGACCAGGTCCACGACGCCCATGTCGGCGAGGCTTCCCGCGAAGCCGCCCTTGGTCGTCTCGCGCTTCTCGATGCGTTCCTTCTCGGCCTTCTGAAGGATCATCTTCACGCGGGTGACGATCTCTTTGATGTAGATCGGCTTCGTCAGGTAGTCGTCGCCCCCGAGTTCCAGGCCGCGCACCTTGAACTCGACCGACTTCTGGTTCGTCAGGAAGACGAAGGGGATGAACTTGAAGCGCTCGTCGGACTTGAGCGCCTTGCAGAGCTCGAAGCCGTCCATCTCCGGCATCTTGGTGTCCGCGAGCACGAGGTCCGGCGGGCTGATCTGGACCTTCTCCAGCGCATCCTTGCCGTGGATCGCAGTCGTGACGGAGAAGCCGGCCTTCTTCAGGCTGACCTCCATCACGCGCAGACTCTTCGCGTCACCATCGACGAGGAGCAGGTGCTGCTTGGCCACGTGGCATGCCTTTCAAGACGGGCGGGACGGCGGATCCGACGGGGGCGTCCCGTAGGGGCAAGCATCGGGTCCGGTTTCCAGGTGTGTCAATGGGCGGGACTGTCCGGAAAACCGGCCGGCTCCCTCCCCAGGGGACAAGCAGGTCAGCGGAAGAGACCCTTCTTGGGGGGGTTCTTCTTGCGCATGTCGATGAGCCGCAGCTCCTGGTTCGCCTCCAGGTGCTTGGGGTTCGCACGGACGGCTTCCCGGAAGTGCTTCTCCGCGCGGTCCATGTCCCCTTCCACGCGGGCGATGACGCCCATCTGGTAGTGGGCGCGATCACAGTTCGGGTCGGTGCGCACCGCATCCGCCATCCACTGTTTCGCGCGGGGCATGTCGGCCTTGCGGCTGGGGTCCATGTAGACGGACCAGGCGCGCGCCGCGAGGTACAGGGGCTTGGGGTCCAGGCCGTACGCGCGCTCGTAGTGCTCGCTGGCGGCGAAGAAGTCGCGCTTGCGGAAGAACACCTCGCCCATGCGGAAGAGGTCGTCCGCGTTGGTGTCCGCGCGGGCCGAGCCGGGGCGGGCGCTGGGGGCCGCCGGAGGCTTGGGAGCGGCCTGAGCGCCCTGCTGGGCCAGCTGGTAGTTCTTGCGGCGGGTGTCGTCGTGGAGGACTTCGTAGGCCTCGCGGATGGACTCGAAGACGGCGGTGATCTTCGGCGCCAGGTGGGGCAGCGACGGGGGCAGCCGGTCCGGGTGGAAGAGCTTGGCGAGGCTCAGGAAGGCGGCCTTCACCTGGTCTCGGGAGGCATCCTGGGGGACGCCCAGCGTGACGTAGTGGTCCTTCTTCGTCTGGATGTCGGCGTAGCGCTGCTCAATCTGCTGCGCGAGCCGGCCCTCGTCGGGCTTGGGGGGCTCCGGCGGCGCGGCGGCGGGCGGCGGCGCGGCGCCTTCGGGCGTGGCCGGGGCGCTCGCGGCGGCGGGGGGAGCGG
>NZ_RAWR01000404.1:0-3264 GCF_003986945.1 Corallococcus sp. AB018
GCGTCAGAAGTGAAAAATGAAAAAGAGAGACAGCGCCAGAGGTGCAGCTGTGCCTCCAGCACCTGAGGCCGGAGGAGCGGGACCGGGCCGCGCGGGCGCTGGGGCCGCTGGAGTCCGTGCCGCTCTACCGCGTGCAGCTGGAGGTGGAGCCGAAGGAGCGGCGCGTCTGGGGCAAGGTGCAGGTGGAGCGGGTGGCCAAGGGCCCCAAGCCGGTGACGGAGCTGTACCTGCGGCTGACGCCCAACACCCGCTCCCGCCAGGTGACGCTCTCCGGCGCGAAGCTCAACGGGAAGGCCGTGGCGCTGGAGCTGGGGCCGGAGCCCACGTTGCAGCGCATCACCGTGGAGCCGCCGGTGCCCCCGGGCGGCACGGTGTCGCTGGAGGTCTCGCTGAAGGGCACGGTGCCCAAGGCGGCACCGGGCGCGGAGTCGCTGCTGGGCTCGGGCGGGCTCCTGGGCGGCGGCGCGAAGGGGGGCTCGGACGACCACGGGGCCTTCTCCGCCACGGCGGACGTGATGAGCCTGGTGGGCGTGGTGCCGCAGGTGCCTCCCATGGATGACCAGGGCCAGCCGTGGGCCGGCCCGCAGGGCTCGGGGGACCTGGCGCTGTACGAGCCCGCGCACGTGCTGGCCACGCTCACGGTGCCGTCAGGCTGGGCGGCGCACACCACCGGGACGCCCATGGGCGCGGTGCCCGAGCGCGACGGCCGGGTGCGCTACAGCTTCGCGGCGGCGGCGGTGCGCGACTTCCCGGTGCTGGTGACGCGCGGCTACCAGTCCGCCACCGCCACGGTGAACGGCGTCACGGTGGAGAGCCACTTCGCGGCGCGGGACGCGGCGGTGGGCAAGCGCGTGCTCAAGTACGCGTCACAGGCCCTGACGGAGTTCGAGAAGCGGCTGGGCCCGCTGCCCTACACCCACTTCCGCGTGGTGCAGGCGCCCTTGAGCGGCGGCGCGGGCGGCATGGAGTTCCCGGGCCTGGTGACGGTGGGCACGTCCCTCTACCGCGCCAAGCAGGACCCGCTGTCCATGCTGGTGGGCATGCCCGGCATGGAGGCCTTCCAGGAGATGCTGAACGCGCAGGGCGGCGCGGGGATGCTGGCGCAGGTGGGCTCGCAGGTGGGGGCGTCCCTGGAGCGCACGCTGGAGTTCACCGTGGCGCATGAGGTGGCGCACCAGTACTTCGCGGGGCTCGTGGGCTCGGACCCCATCCACGACCCGGTGGTGGACGAGTCCCTGGCTCAGTACGCGGCGCTCCTCTACATGGAATGGGCCCACGGCCCGGAGGCCGCCGAGTCCCTGCGCAACGAGGCCCTGGTGATGCCCTACCAGTTCTTCCGGCTGACGGGCGGCAGCGACGGCCGCGCGGACCGGCCCACGGGCGACTTCGACGGCGGCGAGCTGGAGTACGGCGCGCTCGTGTACGGCAAGGCGCCGCTGTTGCACCACGCGTCGCGCAAGCTGGTGGGGGACAGCGCCTTCCTCAAGGCCCTGCGCGCGTACGTGGACACGTACCGCTTCAAGTGGGCGTGCAAGGCGTGCTTCACGCAGGAGCTGGCGAAGGCGAGCCCCGCGAACGCGAAGGCGCTGACGCAGCTGCGCACTCGCTGGTGGGAGGAGGCCCACGGCGACGAGGACCTGGGCGCGGCGGACCTCCAGGGGCTGATGGAGGCCATGGGCGGCGACATGGGCGGCGTGAAGCTGGACGCCCAGACGCAGCAACTGCTGGAACAGCTGCTGCCCCAGCTCATGGGGCAGTAGGGCCGCTTCAGTCGAACAGCGCCTGCACGAACTCGCGCGGCTCGAAGCGGCGCAGGTCGGCGATCTTCTCGCCCACGCCCACCCAGACCACGGGCAGCTTCAGCTCGTCGCAGATGCCGATGATGACGCCGCCCTTGGCGGTGCCGTCCAGCTTGGTGAGCGCGATGGAGCTGATGCCCACGGCCTCGTGGAACTGCTTGGCCTGCTGGATGGCGTTCTGCCCGTTGGTGGAGTCCAGCACGAGCAGGATTTCATGGGGCGCGCCGGGCAGCGCCTTGTCCATCACGCGCTTGACCTTCTTGAGCTCCTCCATGAGCGGGGCCTTGGTGTGCAGCCGGCCCGCGGTGTCCGCGATGATGACGTCCGCGCCTTCCGCCTGGGCCTTCTTCACGGCCTCGAAGATGACGGCGCTCGGGTCGCCGCCGTCCGGGCCCTTCACCAGCTGGGCGCCCGCGCGCTCGGCCCACACGTCCAGCTGCTCCGTGGCGGCGGCGCGGAAGGTGTCACCCGCGGCGAGCACCACCTTCTTTCCCTGGCCGGTGAGCTGCGCGGCCAGCTTGCCGATGGTCGTCGTCTTTCCGGCGCCGTTGACGCCCACCACCATCACCACGTGCGGCGGGCCACCGCCCGTAAGCGAACGCGGCACGGGCAGGTCCACCATGCGCGCCACCTCGTCGCGGATGGCGCCCTTGATGCGCTCCGGGTCCTTCAGCTCCGCGCGCTTGAGCTTGTCGCGCGCCACCTCCACCAGGTGGTCCGCGGTGCGCACGCCGATGTCGGCGGTGAAGAGGATCTCCTCCAGCTCCGACAGGACGGAGTCGTCCATGGTGCGCTGGCCGCCGAACAGGCCGTTGAGCCGCGCCATGAAGCCCTGGTTCTTCGTGCGGTCCAGCCCCTGCGCCAGCGTGCGGCCGCCCTCCGCCTCCACCTTGGCGCGCGCCACGGCGGCCTCGGCCTGACGGGCGGCCTCCGCCTGGGCGGCCTCCTGGGCGACGGCCTCATCGCGCAGGCGCACCGCTTCGACCTGCTCCCGCTTGCGGCGCTCGCGCGTCTCGTCGTCGAGCGCCTTCTTGGCGCGGTATTCGACGCGCTTGGCCTCCTCCTCACGCTCCTTGAGGGCGCGGACCTCCGCCTCCAGCCGGGCCTTCTCCGCCGAATCCTTCGCGGCGTGGGCGGCGAACGAGGCCGTCTCGCGCTGGCGGCGCAGCTCGTCCATGCGCGCGTGGGCGTCGTCCAGGTCCCGGCGCCGGGCGAGCTCCGCCTCGTTGGGCGGCAGCTCCACGCGCAGCTCGGGGCGCTCCTCGGGCAGCTGGGGCGCCTCCACCTGGGGCTTCCCGGGGGCTTCCGGCACGCGCTTCTTGCCGAAGAGCTTGCGCGCCGCCACGAGGGCCAGGACGACGAAGAGGACCGCGCCGCCAATGCCCACCACTTCGCCGCCGGTGAGTCCGGTGTCCGGCGGGGTGCCCGTGCCCGGCTGCGTCGTCCCGCCGCCGGGGGTAGGGGC
>NZ_RAWR01000405.1:0-3157 GCF_003986945.1 Corallococcus sp. AB018
CATCCAGCAGGCACCGCGGCGCCCAACGGCGCTTCGCAGCCCCCTCCGCCCCGGCAGGCCGGCAACCCCGCCAAGCCCGCCGCCGCTCCCGCCTCCGCGGACGGCAGGCCCGCGCCGCCGCAGGGTCCACGAAGGCCGCTCATCAGCCAGACGCCGCCCCGCACGCTCAACGAACTGGCCGACATCAGCAACCGCGCTGGGTTGTCCCTCCCCGACCCCGAGCTGGCGAACGCGGTGGGCTTCACGCACTTCGACACGTCGAGCAGCGACGACAACGTCCTGACGGTGTTGATGACCCGTGACGACCTGCCCAGGCTGGCCTCCCAGACGCTCGTGCGGGTGAAGTCGCGCGAGGACAAGCGTGACTACCTGGGGGTCGTGGTCCGGGGACCGTTCGCGGAGCCCAACGCCGTCCCCGCGAACTCCACCATGGCCGTGGGGGTCATCACGCACGGCAAGAAGCTGACGTACACCTTCGAGTACCACGGCCGCGCCGAGGTGGAGCTGTTGGGACAGGAGGTCGGCGGGGTACTGCAACCGCCCCGCTTCCGGCCCCGGCCCCAGAGCCCCGTCTTCGTGTTGAGCGAGGAGGAGAGTGCGAAGGTGCTGGGCGTGGGCGGTGCGCTGAGCCTGGGCCGGGTCGTGGGGTATGACAACATGGAGGCGCGGCTGAATCCCCGGGACAAGGCCATCCTCCCCCGTCACACGGGCATCATCGGCACCACGGGTGGCGGCAAGTCCACGACCGTCGCGACGCTCATCCACCGGGCGCAGCTCTCCGGCATCGCGACCATCGTCTTCGACGTGGAGGGTGAATACACCCACGTGGACAAACCCACCGACCACGAAGCGATGCGGGAGCTGCTCAAGCAGCGGAAGCAGAAGCCAGAAGGGGTGAAGGACCTGCACATCCATCACCTCACGGGCCGGGACAGCCGCAACCCCCGGCATCCGCACCGGCATGGCTTCTCGCTGAAGTTCTCCAGCCTGTCGCCCTATGCCATCTCGGAGATCCTGAGCATGTCGGACGCGCAGCATGAGCGCTTCCTGCGCGCCTTCGATGTCACGAAGCTGCTCCTGGAGGACTTCAAGCTCTTCCCTCGGAACGAGGCCGAGAGGCAGCAGGTCCTGGAGCTGGACGAGCAGGACACCGGCTATCCACGGATGACCATCGACCACATCCTGGACGTGGTGAATGCGTACACGTACAGCCTGAGCAGCGAGGGCAGGACGGAGCCGCGGGCGGCTGCCGGGCGGCGCAGACGGACAGAGGAGGACGACTCGGATGGCGAGGACGGCGACTCCGAGGAGCTCCCCAACGTCCCACGGGGCCTCACGCTCCTCAGCGAGTTCAAAGCCAACGTCAAGCTGGTGAGGGCGCGGGTCATGGCGCAGAGGAGCACCCATGAGTCGAGCTGGAAGACCCTGGGCAACAAGCTTCAGCTGCTGAAGCGACTGAAGGTCTTCGACGTCGAGAACACCGCGGGCGTGAACTACGACTCCATGCTCCAGGCCGGGCGGGTGTCGGTCATCGACCTGTCGAACACGGACTCGCCGCAGCTGAACAACCTGGTCATCGCGGACATCCTCCGGGGGCTCCAGGAGCACCAGGAGAAGCGCTACCAGGAAGCCGCCGAACGGGACGCCCCCGTCACGCCCGTGCTCATCATCATCGAGGAGGCCCACGAGTTCCTGTCCGCCAATCGCATCAAGCAGATGCCCGTGTTGTTCGAACAGGTGGCGCGCATCGCCAAGCGGGGCCGCAAGCGGTGGCTGGGGCTCGTCTTCGTCACGCAACTGCCCCAGCACCTGCCCGACGAGGTGCTGGCCCTGCTCAACAACTTCATCATCCACAAGATCACCGACGGTGCGGTCATCAACCGGATGCAGAAGTCGGTGGGCAGCATCGACGAAAGCCTGTGGAACCGCGTCTCCCGGCTCGCGCCAGGTCAGGCGCTGGTGTCCTTCAGCAACTTCACCCGGCCCCTGATGGTGGCCGTGGACCCCGCGCCCGTGAAGCGGCTGCTCGTCGACTGAGCCAATGACAGCCAAAGGCGTCGTCCTCGCCCACACGGCGGGGACGACGCCTCCAGCATCACCCAGACGTTGGCGTCTGCTACTCCCAGCGGATGCGCTTGCGAGTGCCGTGGTTGGCGCAGGCGCCCGCGGCCCACGTGCCGCAGTTGCCGCAGACCTGCGCGGACTTGAAGAGCGAGTCATCGCAACAACGGACCGCACATATCGCGACGTCCGCGATACAGGGCTGGACATACTCGAGCGCGCAGTACTGCGCGGTCACCGTTCCAGAGGAGTTCTCCTCCTGGTCCTGCCAGTTGTACCCCGCCATCTCCTCCGCCACCTGCGCCGGCGACGGCGTGTTGCCGCTGGGAGTTTCAGGGGACTCCACCGGGCCTCCACAAGCGCTGACCAGGAACATCGTCACTGCCAACAACGCACCGCGAGCAAAGACACGGGCCATTTCAGGCCTCCAGTTCGTGTACCGCGTTGGGGGTTGCTTCAGATGTTGCGCCCACAGGTATGGCCACTCCTTCAGCTTGGTGGAGCCTTTCAACTTTGTCCGCGGGTGGAATGGGATTGAAACCGAACGAACGACAGCCCTGGTGAGGGAGGATTTGTTGGTTGCCCGGCAGTCATGGCGCGGCCACACCCTGAGTCCGTCAATCCTTGCCCCCTCTCGCGCAATGCTCACGTCACTCAAAGTCCAGGAATCGCAGGAGGCAGGAGCGATATAGAGCCAGCCTCATGCTCGGCTCCGCGCTCCTCGCCTCCGTCATCGTTGCCCAGGCTCCCGTGTCCCCGGCTTCAAGTGCCGCGGAGACGCTGGGCCTGGGCCCTGTGCTCGACTCCGTCGTCCATCAGGGAGTGACCTACGTCGCGCTCGGCCGTGGCGGCATCGCCGTGCTCAAGCTCGACGGCGCCGCGCCTCAGCTCGTGCGGCGCATCGAAGAGGGCCGGCGCTTCGTGCGGCTCGTCGTCGTGGGCCAGTCGCTCCTCGCCATCGAGCAGCGCGAGGAGGCCCATGCGTTCTCGCTCGCCACGCCGGAACAGCCCCAGCCGGATTCGCTGGCCTCCGCGCTGGGCGCGGCGCGCGACCTCACCGTCGTCACGCAGGCACCGCCTCCGCCCCAGGCCCCGC
>NZ_RAWR01000406.1:0-3006 GCF_003986945.1 Corallococcus sp. AB018
AGCGAGCATCTCGCGCTTGAGCCAGAAGGCATCCGCGGATTGCGGTACGTCCGAGCGCACCTCGTCCAGGATGACCTCGGCGTTCGGGCTCTGGCCGTTCGCCCGCGTGGCCACCGAGACCGCGCCCTCCGGCCGCACGGAGACGATGATGCAGGGCACCGGCGGCACCAAGAAGCCCGTGAAGGCCCCCGCCTCCAAGAAGTCCGCGCAGTAGTCCGCCGCCCTCCTCCAAGGGACGCACCACACGCCGTGCCCGAGCAGGGGCGCTCTCTTCACGAGGGCGCCCCTGTTCGCGTTTCCGGGCCCTGCAACGCTCCGACCCTCCTCTTCTTGGGTTTCCAGTAAAACCACCATTTGACAGGAACAGAGGAATCCTGCATAACGGGACATGTGTGGATGACAGCTCATCCACGACAGGAAGGGGTGACCCCCTCCCCCCCTTCAAGCGAGACGGTCATGGTGGAAGCGTTCACGAAGGTGTCCGAAGCGTCGCGGTTGCTCCTGGACAAGGGCCTGTGCCCGGCCACCGGTTCGGATGCGCTGGGCATGGTGGCTCGCCCGATGAAGGTGGACCGCGCGTGCCTCTTCGAGAACCGGACCACGAACCTGGCGGGCAGGTTCCTCACGGACCTGCGCTACGCCTGGGCGGAGCCGGGTGTGGTGTCCCCGCTGGCGCACCCGGTGCTGCGCTCGCTGCCGATGCGCGACTACGCGATGGCGTGGGCGGACATGCTGGAGGCGCAGATGGTGGTCTCCTGCACCACCAAGGAAGCGCCCCCGATGATGCGCGAGCTGCTGGAGCGCCAGGGCGTGCAGTCCGTGCTGATGTGCCCCATCGTCCCGGCCAAGCAGTGGTGGGGCTTCGTGGCCTTCGAGGACTGCCGCCAGGCCCGCCTGTGGCGCCCGGAGGAGATTTCGCTGCTCAAGTCGCTGGCGCGGGCCATTGGCGCGTCGGTGCGGCACGCGAACATGCGCTCCTCGCTGTCGCAGGTGCGCACCAACCTCACCAGCGTGCTGCGCCCCGTCGCCGGGGACACCTGAGCCGACACCGGAGCCGACCTGGGGAGCCCATTTGGAGCTCCCACGGGAAGTGACAGCACCCGGGTCATGGCCGCCCGCCCACCCGGCGAGCGGAAGGGGGCCGGAAGGGCAGCTGGGGAGCGGTAACGCGGCGCCCCGTTTCTGCTACCCTCGCCGCCCTGTCCCCCGCCCATGTCCTCGTTCGAGCCTACCGCCATCAGTCGTTCCCGGCCTCCTGATCTCGTCAGCGGCTACCGCCTGGAGAAGCTCGTCGGCGCTGGCGGCATGGGAGAGGTCCACAAGGCCACCCAGCTGTCGCTCGGCCGCACGGTCGCGGTGAAGCTGCTGAATCCGGACCTGGCCAAGGATCCGTCGTTCATCGCGCGCTTCCAGAAGGAAGCCGCGGCGCTGGCGACGCTGAGCCACCCCCACGTCGTCGCCATCGTCGACAAGGGGAAGACGGACAACACGTACTACCTGGTGATGGAGTTCGTGGACGGGCCGTCCCTGCGCGAGCTCATGCGCAACCCGTCCATGGACACGCCGGCGCTCCTGCGCCGGATGCTCGAAATCTGCCGGGCCATCGAGTACGCGCACGGCCGGGGCGTCATCCACCGCGACCTGAAGCCGGAGAACATCCTGCTGGATCAGCAGGCCGGCGGCATCGCGAAGGTGTCCGACTTCGGGCTGGCGTCCTTCCTGGACGACGCGTCCGCGGCGTCGCGCTTCGCGCTCACGTCCACGCACGTGTCCATGGGCACCATCTCGTACATGGCGCCCGAGCAGCGCGTGGACGCGAAGAGCGCGGACGCGCGCGCGGACATCTTCTCCCTGGGCGTCATCCTCTACGAGACCTTCACCGGCGAGGTGCCGCTGGGCACCTTTGATCCGCCGTCGCGCAAGCGCGCGGGGCTGGACTCGCGCGTGGACGCCATCGTGATGCGGTGCCTCAAGCCGGATCCGGACGAGCGCTATCCGTCCGTCGCCGCGCTCATCGCGGACCTGGAGCCGCTGGTCCCCGGAAGCCTGCTGTCCATGCCGCCGCTGAGGCTGACGCGCTGGCAGCGGGCGAAGGCCGCGATGCGCCGCGCCGCGCGCGTGACGGCGCAGACGGCCGCGGGGGTGATGGTGCTGGCCGCCGCGGGCGTGTTGGGCGTGGCGTACAACCGCAGCGGGCAGGTGCGCGTCCAGCCGCCGCTGGCCGGCAAGGCCATCATGGACCAGGCGCTGCGGGACGCGCCCCGCAACGGCCCGGGCCGGGTGGAGGACGTCACCCCGGACAAGCGCCGCGTGACCATGGGAGACGGTCCGGATCTGCCCCAGATGCTGGTGGCCGGCCGGACGCTGAGCTTTGAGAACAAGGCCCTGGTCTTCCCTCCCGTGGACGACAACGAGGCGTCGCGCGTGGGCCGCGCGCGCGTGGATGTGCTGGGGCTGGTGGGCGGTGTGGCCCGGCTGACCGCGCGCGTGCGCGCTGAAGCTCCGCCGACCACGTGGAAGCGCCGCCTGAAGGAAGTCTGGGACGGCCCGCCGCCGGAGCCGGTGGCCTCGCTGGGGCTGATGGGCCGGGACGGCCGCTACGTCACGCTCGTGCACCATGGCGCGGGCGCGCCGCTGACCCTGGAGTGGTCCCTGGGCGAGCGCGGCGGCGCCATGCTGGGCCTCGCGTCCCCGGAGGGCGAGGTGCGGCTGGAGCTGTTCGTCACCGAGGACGGCGTGATGCAGGCCTTCGTCGGCCAGGGGAAGGACCAGCGCCCCATCGCGGAGCCGCTGAACCTGGGCCCGGACTGGCAGGCCCACTTCGGCGAGCCCCCCGTGCCGGCCATCGGCTGCATCGAGGGCACGTGCACCATCGAGGGGCTCACCTACACGGTGGACAAGCCCGCGCCCGTGACGGAGGCCCCGTCCACGCCGGTGGTCGTCGTCCCGCAGGCGCCGGTGCGCACGGTGGCCGCCAACACGGTGCCGGCGAAGGCGGTGGTGGCC
>NZ_RAWR01000407.1:0-2864 GCF_003986945.1 Corallococcus sp. AB018
CTCGTGCACGGCCCGTGCGCCGGAGTCCCCGGGTGGGGCGGGCGAGCTGCTGCTGGCGCTGATGCTGGTGCCCTTCGCGCTGGTGGGCGTGGGGCTCTGGGCGGCCTGGCGGGCGGGGCGAGATGCGCCAGGAGCAGAGCGGGCTTCGGCCCCCGTGGAACAGGAGCATCCGTGATGGCGGAGTCCCCGGCGTTATCCCCGTCGTCCCCCAGCGACGTCGCGCCGCCGGATGCGCAGGCGCCCCTGGCGGTGCCGCCCGCGCGTGGTGCCTGGAGCCTGGCGCCGCCGGAGAACGCGAGCGCGACGGGCGACCGCATCGACGCGCTGCTGGCCACGAGCCATGGCTTCGACATGGCGCTGGCGGCGGTGATGCTCGGGTGGATGTTGCTGGCGGTGGTGCGTTTTCGGGGTGCCCGGAAGGTGGCGCCGGACGGAGGCACGCGTCGCTCGCGGGCGTGGGTGCTGGGGCTGGCCCTGGGCGTGTTCGGCGTGGTGGACGGGACGCTGTTCCTGGGCTCCCAGGGCTACCTGAACGACGTGCTCTGGAACTTCCGCGTCCCCACGGAGGATCCGCGCACGGTGCGCATCCAGATCAACGCGCACCAGTGGTCGTGGGAGGCGCGGTACGCGGGCGCGGACGGGGCGTTCGGCACGAAGGACGACGTGGTGACGTGGAACGACCTGCGCGTGCCGGCGGACGTGCCCGTCTGGGTGCAGCTGGTCTCCACGGACGTGGTGCACGGGTTCTCGCTGCCCGCTTTCCGAGTGAAGCTGGACGCCATTCCGGGCCGCGTGAACCAGACGTGGTTCCAGGCCGCTCGCGAGGGCTCGTGGGAGGTGGCCTGCTACCAGCACTGCGGCACCAGCCACTACCGGATGCGCGGCATGCTGACGGCGCTGTCCCCGGAGGCGTACGCGGCGTGGCTGCGCGAGGCGAGCCTCAAGGCGGTGCAGGGCTACGACCCGGATGACACCGCGGCCCACTGGGGCTGGGTGTGGAGGACGCCATGAAGGCGGGGGCGCTGCTGAAGTCGCTCTGGACGACGGACCCCCAGCGCGTGGCGCGGCAGTACCTGTGGGGCGGGTTCCTGTTCCTGCTGGTGGGCGGCCTGCTGGCCATGCTCATCCGCTTCCAGTGGGCGTGGCCCGGGCAGCCGGTGCCGGGGCTCGCGTGGGTGCTGCCCGAGTCGAAGGGCGCGCTCACTCCGCCCACGTACACGGCCGTGTTCACGATGCACGGCCTGTTGATGATCTTCTTCGCGGTGACGCCGCTGCTCTTCGGCGCGCTGGGGCACTTCGTGCTGCCGCTGGCCATTGGCTCCAAGCAGATGGCGTTCCCCCGGCTGTCGCCGCTCGGCTTCTGGGCCTACGCGGTGGGCGGCGCGCTGATGCTGGTGTCGTTCGTGGTGCGGCTGGGGCCGGCGAGCGCGGGGTGGACGTCGTATCCGCCGCTGGCGACGCCCGCGTTCACGCCGGGGCTGGGGCAGACGCTGGTGACGGTGGCGGTGTTGTGCGTGGGCGTGTCCGCGTTCCTGTACGGGCTCAACTTCGTCGTCACGGTGGTGCGCTGCCGGGCGCCGGGGATGACGTGGGGCCGGATGCCGCTGGTGGTGTGGGGGCTGTTCTACGGCGCGGTGCTCAACGTGCTGTTCGTGCCGGTGCTGGCGGCGGCCACGGTGCTGCTGTTGTTGGACCGGGTGGCGGGCACGCAGTTCTTCATCGCGGGCGCGGCGGCGGTGGGCGGGGGCGGCGACCCGCTGGTGTACCAGCACCTGTTCTGGCTGTTCGGCCACCCGGAGGTCTACATCCTCATCCTGCCCGCGTGGGGCATGGTGGGGGACTTCGTGGCGTTCTTCAGCCGCAAGCCCGCGCACGGCTACCGGATGACGGCGGGGGCCATGGGCGTGGTGACGGCGCTGAGCGGCGCGGTGTACGCGCACCACCTGTTCACCAGCGGGATGGCGCCGGTGCTGGGGCGCACGTTCATGGTGTTGACGCTGCTCATCTCGCTGCCGGCGCAGGTGATGTTCCTCAACTGGCTGATGACGCTGTGGCGGGGCAGCGTGCGGCTCACGTCGCCGATGCTCGCGGCGCTGGCGACGATGATCGTCTTCGGCCTGGGCGGCATCACGGGGCTGGCGCTGGGCGCGGTAGCGACGGACGTGCCGCTGCACGGGACGATGTGGGTGGTGGGGCACTTCCACCTGACGATGGGCGCGGCCAGCTTCCTCGCGGTGTTCGCGGGGCTCTACTTCTGGTTCCCCCGCATGTACGGGCGCACGTTGGACGAGCGCATGGCCAAGGTGCACGTGCTCCTCAGCGCGGTGCTGTTCATCGCCGTCTTCGGTGGCCAGCTGGTGGCGGGCTACGCGGGGCAGCTGCGGCGGCTCTATGACCCGTACCAGTACACGTTCCTCGCGCACCTGCTCACGTTGAACCGGTGGACCAGTTGGGCCGCGTTCGCGTTGGGCGCGGTGCAGCTGGTGTTCGTGGTGAACCTGGTGCGGACGCTCAAGTGGGGCCGGGCCGCGGAGCCGAACCCGTGGCGGGTGGGCACGCTGGAGTGGATGGACGCAGGTCCTGGCGCCGTGGTGCTGCGCGGGCCGCATGCGCTGTCGCAACCGGAAGTGCAGGAGCAACTGGGTCGCGATTGGATTGGTCAGGCGGAGCCGCTGCCCTCGGGTGTACCCGTGGCGGAGCCGGTGGCGACGCCTGTGCCCGGGGTGGAGGGCGCCGTCTAAGCCAACCGGAGTAATTCCGTTCAGGGGTACGCTGCGTTGGTAATGAGCAGCGTGCGCCGGAAGAGGCCCCAGCAGGGCGTGCGGCTAACTGCCGGGCAGCGGCGCCTCCTGACAGGGCTGCTC
>NZ_RAWR01000408.1:0-2848 GCF_003986945.1 Corallococcus sp. AB018
GCCCCCGACCGCTGTGGAGATTTCGGACAGGGCTGTTGGCCGCCTGCCCCCATCGTCCACAACCCTCCATTCCAGGCGCCGCCAGCCCCCTCTCTCAGCGCCCTCTCAAGCCGCCGAAATCATTGGTGTTGCAAGGAAGTGACGGAGGCCCGTTTTGGGCAGGTCCTTGGAATGATTGGGAAATTCCCCAGCCCCTGCCGACTGGCATGCCCGTTGCTAGCCTTTGCCGCGTCGCGCCGTACTGGTGCGGGCGGTGGACCCTGGTGAGGAGCGGGATTTGAAGCGGTGGCAGCGACAGACGGTGGGGATGGCCTGGGGGATGGGGCTGTGCGTGGCGGCGCTGGCGTGCGCCCAGCAGCCGAAGGCAGGAACGGCGAAGGCCTCCGGATTCTCCGCCCAGACGGTGGAGGAGAAGGCCCGCGCGCTGGCCGCGAATCCGTACCAGGAGCCGCCTGTCGGCGTGCCCCCGTCCTTCGAGAAGCTCACCTACGATCAATACCGGGACATCCGCTTCCGCGACTCCGCGTCGCTGTGGCGTGAAGAGGCGCTTCCCTTCAGGGCGCAGTTCTTCCACCCCGGTTTTTATTACACCCGTCCTGTGGGCGTGAACGTGGTGGAGGGCGGCAAGGCGCGCCCGGTCCCGTTCTCCACGGAGCAGTTCACCTACGGCCCCCTGGTGGGCACGCCGCCCAAGGGCAAGGTGAACGGCTTCGCGGGCTTCCGCCTCAACGCGCCGCTCAACACCAAGGACTACTACGACGAGCTCGTGGTCTTCCTGGGCGCCAGCTACTTCCGCGCGCTGGGCAAGGGCAACGTGTACGGCCTGTCCGCGCGCGGGCTCGCCATCGACACGGCGCAGCCGGGGGGCGAGGAGTTCCCCACGTTCCGCGAGTTCTGGCTGGAGACGCCGGCGAAGGGCTCCGACACCGTCGTGGTGCACGCGCTGATGGACAGCCCCAGCGTCACGGGCGCGTATCGCTTCGCCATCCGCCCGGGTGAGCGGACCGTGATGGACGTGGACTCCACGGTGTTCGCGCGCAAGGCGGTGCGCCAGCTGGGCGTGGCGCCGCTCACCAGCATGTTCCTCTTTGGAGAGAACGACCGGGGCGACTTCGACGACTTCCGCCCGGAGGTGCACGACTCCGACGGCATCTCCGTGTGGACGAAGAACGGCGAGAAGCTGTGGCGCCCCTTGAAGAACCCGAAGCAGATCCAGACGAGCAGCTTCCACACGGACGGGCTGTCGGGCTTCGGCCTGTTGCAGCGCGACCAGGCGTTCACCAGCTATGAGGACCTGGAGGCGCACTCCGAGCGTCGTCCGGGCGCCTGGGTGGAGCCGGTGGGTGACTGGGGCGCGGGCTCCGTGCGGCTCGTGGAGCTGCCCACCCGTGAAGAGATCCACGACAATATCGTGGCCTTCTGGGTGCCGGATGCACCGGTGCAGGCGGGTGCACACCTTCGCTTCTCCTACCGGCTGTCCTGGGGCTTCTCCCCCGAGGGCGCGAAGGCCGGAGGTTCCACCGTCGCGGCGACGCGTGTCGCGGCGGGCAGCAAGCCGGGGGCGCGTCGCTTCGTCCTCGATTTCACGAAGGCCAGTGTGGAGGGCACGGGTCCCGTGGAGGCGGTCGTCACCGCTTCCCGCGGCCAGGTGCTGCACCCGCGCGCGGAGGTTCACGCCGTCACGGGTGGCTTCCGCGCGGCCTTCGAGCTCATGCCCGACGGAGAAGGCCCCGTCGAGCTGCGCTGCTTCCTGAAACGCGGTTCCGAGACCCTCACCGAGACCTGGAGCTACCTGTGGATTCCGTGACCACGCACCCGTTCATCACCTTCGCGCCCGCGATGCCCCAGGAGGCCCGCGCGGACACCCGCGCGGCGCTGGTGAGCTTCTTCCAGGACTTCGGCTTCACCGGCCGCAACGACCTGGAGAAGCTGGCGGGCTGGGTCCTGGGCACGCGTGAGCTGTCCCTGTCGCCGGAGGCCGCGCTGGCGCTCGCGCGGTGGCGCGTGGAGGGCTGGCTGGCGGAGGTGCTGGGGCCGTCGCACGTGGGGCCGTCGCTGATGGTGCGCGGCCGGGCCGCGTTCGTGCTGGTGGGCGGCGCGCGCTGGGGCGCGGACGTGCTGATGCGCGCTCCGTCCTCGCTGCCGGAGGCCTGGCGCCGCGCGGTGTGTGAAGCAGTGCCCATGTCCGCTCCGGCGGAGGTGCCCTGCCAGATGCGCGAGCAGGTGCTCGTGCTCAATCCCTTCATGGACATGCTGCGCCGCTGGCTGCGTCCCGCCGCCGGCCAGGCGGGCGTGTCGCCGTCGCGCTAGGCGCGCACCTCACACACAGCGACGCCGCACGGGAGCCCGGAGTCCGCATGAACGCCCAACCCTACACTCCGGCCCTGGCGCGGCCCCGTCGCGTGATGGTGCTGGGCCTGGCGGCCCTGTCCACCGGTTTCGCCTCCGTGGAGATGCACCGGCTGCTCGCGGCCCACGGCACCACGGTGCCGGAGCTGTTCGTGCTGGGCCTGTTCGCGGTGTGCTTCGCGTGGATCGCCCTGTCGTTCTGGAGCGGCGTGGCCGGCTTCATCCAGCTGGTGGCGAACCAGCGGGTGCCGGGGCTGCGCTGGCCCACCGAGGAGGAGGCGACCGGTCCACTCACGCGCCGCACCGCGGTGGTGATGCCCGTCTACAACGAGGACCCGTCCGCCGTGTTCGCGCACGTGCAGGCCACGTATGAGTCCATCGCCGCGACGGGGCAGTTGGACGCGTTCGACTTCTACGTGCTGAGCGACTCCACGCGGGCGGAGTCGTGGGTGGCGGAGGAGCTGGCGTGGTCGGAGCTGTGCCGCCGGGTGGGTGGGCA
>NZ_RAWR01000409.1:0-2755 GCF_003986945.1 Corallococcus sp. AB018
GGAGAAGGGCGCCGAGGGCTCCTGTGGCGCCGGCTCCTGCGGCGCTGGCTCCTGCAGCGGCAAGAAGTAGTCATCCCTTCGGGAGGGCCTGCGTGACAGGTCTCCTCCCAGGCTCGCGGGCGGCGGGAAGAGTCCTTCCTGCCGCCCGTGTTGTTTCCACCCCGCAAGCTCCAAGGAGGAGCGCCGCATGCCGTCCCCCCGCTATGCAGACCGCCATGGATTGAAGCCGTTGGGGGCGGGCATCGGGTTGCGCCGCGACTTCTACGAAGCGCTGCCGCGCACGCCTCGCGCGCTGGACTGGGTGGAGATCATCCCGGAGAACTTCCTCACGCTGGGCGGCCGCTCCCAACGCGCCCTGGACGCGTGCCGCGAGCGCTGGACGCTGCTGCCGCACGGCGTGGGCCTCAACATCGGCGGGCCGGACGCGCTGGATGACGACTACGTCACCCGACTGGCCGCGCTGGTGAAGCGGCTGGACGCGCCGTTCTTCTCCGACCACCTGTGCTACTCGCGGTTGGGCGGCGTGCACCTGCACGACCTGCTGCCGCTGCCCTTCACGGAGGCCGCGGTGGAGCACGTGGTGCCGCGCGTGCGCGAAGTCATGGCGCGCGTGGAGCGCCCCTTCCTCCTGGAGAACCCCAGCTACTACGCGGCCATGCCGGGCGGCACGCTGAAGGAGGCGGACTTCCTGCGCCAGGTGGTGGAGGCCGCGGACTGCGGTCTGCTCCTGGACGTGAACAACGTCTGGGTCAACGCGAGGAACCACGGCTACGACCCGCGCGCCTTCGTGGACGCGCTGCCCCTGGAGCGCGTGGTGCAAGTGCATCTGGCCGGCCATGATGTGCGCGAGACGGTCCTCATCGACACGCACGGCGACCGCGTCTGCGACGACGTGTGGGCGCTGTACCGCTACACGCTGGATCGCACCGGCCCGGTGTCCACGCTGATTGAGTGGGACCAGGCCATCCCCTCCCTGGACGCCGTGATGGACGAGGCGGACCAGGCGCGCGCCGTGCTCGCGGAGGGTTCGCGATGAAGCCGTCGCTGAGGCACTTCTTCGACAGCATGGACGCGTACCTCGCGGGGCCACCCGGCGCGGAAGGTCTGTTGAAGCTGTCCGCGTCGCACCCGGGCTGGGACGTGGATCCGGAGCGCATGGCGCTCTACGGCCAGTTCGTGCGCGGCCACGTGCGCTCCACGCTGGAGAAGCTCTTCCCGCTGACGCGCAAGGCGGTGACGCCGGACGCGTGGGACGCGCTGGTGGAGGGCTACACCCGCACGCGGCCCGCGCGGCACTACGAGCTCAACCGCCTGGGCGAGGGCTTCGCGCCCTTCGTCTCGGACTCCGCCGCCGCGAAGGGACTGCCGCCGTTCCTGCCCGCGCTCGCGCGCTTCGAGTGGACGGACTTCGCGGTGTTCGCCTCCGAGGAGGACATCCCGGAAGCGGTGGAGCGCCTGACGCCCAACCCCACGCTCACGGTGCTGGAGCAGCCCTACCAGCTCTGCGCGTTCGTGCGGGCCCGGGGCGCGGAAGCAGCGCCGGTGGAAGGCGAGGAGCTGGCGCTGCTCTGGCGCCATCCGGAGCGGCTGGTGACCTTCTTCATGGCGGCCACTCCGCCCGCGCTGCTGGTGCTGAAGATGGCCGTGGAGGGCCTGTCAGAAGAGGCCGTCGTCCAGGCCACCGGCATGTCCGCCGCGGACCTCCACGCGGAGGTGGTGCGCTTCGCGAAGGACGGCCTGGTGCTGGCTCCTCCAGCCCGTATTCACTGAAGAACCTGTTGTCTTCCGAGCGGTTTCGCCGCAGCACGTCAAGACGCAAGTGTCCTTCATGGATCCTTTCGTGAAGACGCATGGCTAGGTTTGCGTCCAACATCGCGCAGAAACCGACCCGGAGGTTTTCACCATGAAGAAGACGCTGACTGCCGTGCTGCTGTCGCTGACCCTCGCCGCGCCCGTCATGGCCAAGGACATCGCGGGTGTGAAGTACCCGGAAACCGCCACCGTGGCTGGCAAGGAGCTGAAGCTCAACGGCGTGGGCCTGCGCAAGAAGGCCATCTTCAAGGTCTACACGCTGGGCCTCTACGTGGAGAACCCCACGCAGGACGCCACCGCGCTGCTCAACGCGGATGAAGTGAAGCGCGTGCGCATGTTCATGAAGCGCGACCTCAAGAAGGAGCAGATCACCGAGGCCATCGAGAACGGCTTCAAGAAGAGCGCGGGCGCGAACATGCCCAAGCTCCAGGCGCGCCTGGACGCCTTCAAGGCCGCCATCCCCGCGGAGGTGAAGGAGGGCCAGGAGCTCAACCTCACCTACGTCCCCGGCAAGGGCACCACCGTGCAGGTGACGGGCGGCCAGTCCATCGACGTGGAGGGCAAGGACTTCGCGGACGCGCTCTTCTCCGTGTGGCTGGGCAAGGACCCCGTGGACAGCGGCCTCAAGGACGGCATCCTCGGCAAGGAAGACTGACGCTCCTCCGCGCTTCACCCGGAGTCCTGCGCGCGCCCCCGGAGCGGCCCTTCTTCACGGAAGGGGCGTTTCGTGGGGCGCGGTCGTTTCGGGAGGCAACGCCATTGCTTCAATGGTGGACAGCGGACGGCGCCCCTGTCACACGCGCATGAGTTGAAGCTGGAATGCCCCCGTGCATCAGGGGTTGATGCGCGCCGGATTCTCACCCCTTGTCCGTGCTGGAGAACGCATTGAAGCGACTGGCCCTCTTCGCCGCCTCCTGTGTCCTTGGCGCCGCCTGCAAGACGG